>DASPMT010000317.1:0-2266 GCA_035626935.1 Phycisphaerales bacterium
TGTACGACAACAACGACTTCGTGGTCTTCATCGACAACTTCTTCAACGCCCCCGCCTCCTGCCGCTGAGCGGCAGCAAGGCCGATAACGCGTCCGCGAACCCCCGGGCGGCCACGGCCCGGGGTTTTTTCTTGACTTTACGCATCCTCGTGCTGGTGGATATCCCTAGTGGCCACCCCATATACGCGTGTGTCATTCGGAAAGTCGGCCCCGTTTGACACGTGTTGCGTTGCCGCCGCGCTGGGCGTGTGTTCTACTGAAGGGTCCCTAGGTGGCACGTGTGCGTGGCGGTGTCGACCGCCGCGGTTGCTCACCACGGCCCCTGGGGTGGACGTACTCAAAGGGAGACTTTGATGAAGACGAAGATCACGGCCCTCGCCCTGCTGATGCTCGCCGGCACCGCCGCCGCGCAGCCCGCATCATTCACCGACCTCGGCAACCGGACCACCACGCAGACGTTCACCCAGGACGTGACGCTCATCGCGGCCAATGACATCCAGTGGTTCCGCATCGAACTCCCTGCCGTCTCGGCGGTCGCAGGGTTTGTCGACATCTGGACCAACGCCACGGGCGACATGCTCGACAGCGAGATCGGTCTTTACGACGCGGCGGGTAACGGCGCAACCGCCGCTTACTTCGATGACGACAGCGGCGCGGGCAACATGAGCCTACTGACCTTCGGATCGACCGTCACCCGCCCTGGCCCCGCCGGAGCGATTGCGCGCAACGGAGCGGACGGCGAGCTTGCCGGCGGCGTCTACTACCTTGCCGTTGGACGTTTCAACGTGACCTTCGTCGGCGGCTTCGGTGCGACCAGCACCTACGGCGGCGCGGAGCGGACGGTCCAGCTTGAGTTCGACATCGGCGTCGCGACGGACCCGTTCCCGCCGCAGGCCACCGGCGGCACCGCCACGCCGAACAACGCCGCTCCCGGCGAGTCGATCCTGTACACCGTCACCGTGGTCCCCGGCGGCAACCCCGTCAGCACGGGTATCACCGTCACCGGTGATCTGTCAACGCTCGGCGGCAGCAGCGCCGCGGTGTTCCATGACGACGGGCTCAACGGCGACGCCGCCGCCGGCGACGGCGTCTACTCGCTGATGTACACCATTCCCGCTGCCACTGCTGGTGGCGGCTACACCGTCGCTGTCTCGGTGAGCGACGCCCAGGGCCGCACCGCGTCGACGTCGATCTTAACCGGGGTGATGAACCCGACCAACCTCGGCACGATCAGCGCCGACCAGACGTTCACCACGGTCGTTCCTCCCGCCTTCGGCCAGTGGTACCAGTTCACCACCACGACCGACGCAACCGTGGCCGCCAGCCGTTACTTCGATATCGACACCAACGGCTCGGCGATCGACACGGAGATCGCGGTGTACCGCATGGACGGCACCCTCGTCGCCACCAATGACGACGGCGGCGACGGCCTCGACAGCGTGTTGAGCTTCGGCTCAGGCGGCGGTCCCGTCACGGAGGATGGGGGCAGCGCATCTGACGGCAGCAACGGCGATCTGCTCGCGGGGACGTACCTGCTGGTCGTCTCGCAGTTCAACAGCATCTTCGCCGACGGCCCGAACGTCACCTACCCGCCCGCCGGCGCTGGTGGCGACGTTACCGTTACCTTCACCACCGGCATCTTCGTCCCCCCGCCGCCCCCGTGGGATGAGCTGGTTGACGGCGGCGGTGACGCCGGCGCCGATGCGGCGACCGCCTTCGTGCCCTCGGGCACCGGCGAACTGCTCCGGATCGCCGGTAACGTCGAGGTCGCCGGCGACGCCGACCTCTACCGCATCAATATCTGCGACCTCGCCAACTTCTCGGCCACCACGTTTGGCAGCCTGGGTGACACGCAGATCTTCCTCTTCAACACCGACGGCACCGGTGTTGTCATGAACGACGACATTCCGGCCGGCTTCCCCGGTGCAGGCTCGCTTCTGTCGCGCATCGGCAACTCGCTGGTCACTGCCGACGGCGACTACATCATCGGTGTCGCCCGCTACGACAACGACCCGCTGGGCCCCGGCGGCCTGCCGATCTGGCTTGACCAGCCCTTCGGCACCGAGCGTGCGCCCGATGGGGATGAGCCCACTGGTGCCGTGACCACCTTCACCGGTGGCGGCGGGACGGGCGCCTACACCCTCGTCATGACGGGCGTCTGCTTCTCCGACGGGCGTGGGAACGTCTGCGGCGCGGCCGATCTCGGCGGCGTCGGCGGTGTTCCCGGCGCCGACAACCACCTCGACAACAACGACTTCGTGGTCTTC
>DASPMT010000318.1:0-12824 GCA_035626935.1 Phycisphaerales bacterium
CGCCTTCAACGAGACGACGGTGGAGCGCGTGCCGATGAACCGCGACCCTGACCCCGACACCCTCAAGGCCGCCGTCCGCGCAACGGTGCGCGCCGCTCTGGCGGGGATGACGCCCCAGCAGAAGGCCGCCGAGTCAAGCGAGGTCTGCCGCAAGCTCCTCCGGCACGATCTCTACACGCGCGCCCGCGTGGTCATGGCGTTTGCGCCCCTGGCCGACGAGCCCCTGATCGCCCCGGTGGCACAGGATGCGCTCGCCCGCGGCAAGACGCTGCTTCTCCCTCGCGTCGATTGGAACAGCGGCACGATGGTGGCGGCCTTGGTCCAGTCGTGGCCGGGCGACCTGGTGAGGGACGCCCGGGGAATGCTGGTCCCGGTCGACGACGCCCCGGTCTACGACCCCGCCTCGATCCACTTTGTGCTCGTCCCGGGGGTGGCCTTCTCTAGCACCGGCGTGCGGCTGGGGCGCGGGGCCGGGTACTACGACCGTTTCCTGTCCCAGATCCCGATCCACCGCCGCATAGGTGTCTGCTTCCAATGCCAGCGGGTGGAGCAGATCCCCCTGCTGCCGCACGACGAGCCGGTTGCGGAGGTCGTATCCGCCTGACACGGCGTCGGACCGCCTTCACCCACCTCGCGCCCGCGGCAAAATCTGCGTTCTACCCTCCTCCGCGGCCGATCAGGGGAGGGATCGACCGACCCGGGTGATGGAACGCCCACACTGTCGAACGACCCTCCATGGAGGCCGCAATGGCTCTTCCCTCGCAGACGTCCCGCGCCGAGACCTGGCGCTCCTCCCCCGGCTCTTCGGGCCCTTCGCCGATCGTCACGCTGATCAGCCGGAACAAACCCGCCTTCATCGGCGGCGTGGCCCTGGCCGCAGCGGTCGGCGGGTGGCTCTATTTCCGGCCCAGCGCAGCCCCTACCACCGCCGCGGCCAGCCCTTCCGGCGACACATTCCTGCCCACCGAACCGCAGGCAGCCGCCAGGCCGGAGACGCAGAAGCCCGCCACCATCTCGATGGGAATGCTGAACGAGCCCGCGGCGTCTTCCCCCGCCTCTCGGCCGCTCCCCAATGCATCGCTCAACGACTTGATCGCCGAGGTGGGTACGAAGGGCGCGGTACAGCCCGTCACGCCGATCAACGGAGCCGCCCAGCCTGGGCCGGGTTCGCTGGCCCCCGCACCCACCGCTCCGTCGCCCGCCCCGCGTGACCCGCTCAACGAACCGGCAAATTCTCCGACTGCCACCCCCGTCAGCCCGACCGTTGGAGGCACCGACTCTGCATTGCTGCTCGACCAGGCAAACCAGCTCGTGCAGCAGAACCAGCCGTTGGAGGCGCGCCGCGTCCTCAACGACGCCTTGATGAACCCTGCGATCAGCACCGACGGGCGCGGCAGCATCCGGGCCAAGCTGGCATCGATCAATGAGACCCTCTTCTTCTCCCCCACCGCCTACAAGGGGGATCCGCTTACCGACGAGCACGCCGTGACCAGCGGCGAAACGCTCGGGCGCATCGTCCGCAAGGAGGGCCTGCCCATCGACTGGCGGCTGCTGGTGCGCGTCAACAGGATGCCCAGCGAGAACGCGCTGCGGGTCGGCCAGAAGCTGAAGATCGTCCGCCAGCCCATGCACGCCGTTGTGCACAAGAACAGCTACCGCATGGATATCTACGCCGGCCCGCCGGCGACGCCGGGTGCTTCGGCCGGGCCGGACGGACAAGACGCGGGCTGGACGTATATCCGGTCGTTCCGCGTCGGCCTGGGCGAGAGCAACGGGACGCCGGAGGGGATGTTCATCGTCCGCGCCAACAGCAAGCTGGTGAACCCCAAGTGGGTCAACCCGCGCACGGGCGAGGTCTTCATGCCCGACGACCCGAAGAACCCGATCGGCGAGCGCTGGATCGGGCTGGAAGGGATCGACGAAAACACCCGCAAGTTTGCCGGCTACGGCATCCACGGCACGGTCGATCCCGAGTCGATCGGCCAGCAGAAGAGCATGGGGTGCGTCCGGCTCGCGCCCGGCGATGTCGAGATGGTCTACGAGATGCTGGTGGATCGGCTCTCGTCGGTGAAGATCATGCCCTGAGAGGGGCGGGCTTCTCGGTAAGGTGAGCACAAGCCATAGGTCCCGTGGGTCGCTTGCGACCCACGGGACCTATTTCGTTGGTGGCAGAGCCGCGGCGGCGTGACAAAGGGCCAGGGGGTGCGTAACGTCGTGGAGTTTGCGCGCTCGGCGGCGCGCCCGACAAGCCACGTCCCACCGCACCCACCTCCCCTACCGCCCGAGGACCGCGATGCCCAAGCGCACCGACATCAAGACGATCCTCCTCATCGGCTCAGGCCCCATCGTCATCGGGCAGGGGTGCGAGTTCGACTACTCCGGCACCCAGGCCTGCAAGGCCCTCCGCGACGAAGGCTTCCGCATTGTGCTGGTCAACTCCAACCCGGCCACCATCATGACCGACCCGGAGCTGGCCGACCGCACCTACATCGAGCCGATCACCCCCGAGGCCGTCCGCAAGATCCTCCAGAAGCAGAAGGACATCGGCGACCCCGTCCACGCCGTCCTGCCGACCCTCGGCGGCCAGACCGCCCTCAACTGCGCCTGCAAGCTCTGGGACGACGGCGTCTTCCAGCAGTTCGGCGTCGAGATGATCGGCGCCGACCGGCGCGTCATCCACCGCGCCGAGGACCGCCAGATCTTCAAGGAGATCTGCGAGAGCCTCGGCCTCAAGCTCCCCAAGGCCAAGACCGTCACCACCCTCGACGCCGCCGAGGAGTTCCTGAAAGAGATTGGCCTCCCCGCCGTCATCCGCCCCGCCTTCACCCTCGGAGGCACCGGCGGCGGCATCGCGTACAACAAGGACGAATTCACCGACATCGTCACCCGCGGCCTGCGCGCCAGCATGATCGGCCAGGTCCAGATCGACCAGAGCGTGATCGGGTGGAAGGAATACGAGCTCGAGGTCGTCCGCGACAAGAAGGACAACTGCATCATCGTCTGAGGCATCGAGAACATCGATCCCATGGGCGTCCACACCGGCGACTCGATCACCGTCGCGCCCATCCAGACCCTCTCCGACAAGGAGTACCAGGCGATGCGCGACGCGTCGCTGGCCATCATGCGCGCCGTCGGCGTCGAGACCGGCGGCAGCAACGTCCAGTTCGCCGTTAACCCGGCGCCCAAGGACGGCAAGTTCGAGATGGTCGTCGTCGAGATGAACCCGCGCGTCTCACGCAGCTCAGCCCTCGCCTCCAAGGCCACCGGCTTCCCCATCGCCAAGATCGCCGCCAAGCTCGCCATCGGCTACACCCTCGACGAGCTCCGCAACGACATCACCGGCACCACCAGCGCCTGCTTCGAGCCCGCCATCGACTACGTCGTCACCAAGATCCCCCGCTGGACCTTCGAGAAGTTCCCCGAGGCCGACGAGACCCTCACCACCCAGATGAAGTCCGTCGGCGAGGCCATGGCCATCGGCCGCACCTTCGCCGAGAGCTTCCAGAAGGCGATCCGCTCGATGGAGGTCAAGCGCTTCGGGCTCGGGCTCGACCGCAACGACAAGTGGCTCGCTTCACGGCGCGCCGACGCGCAGGGCCGCACCGCCGACGGCCAGAAGGTCGAGTGGCCCATCGCCGACGAGAAACTCCGCCGCAAGCTCGCCGTGCCGAGCCAGGGCCGGCTCTACTACGTGCGCTACGCCTTCAAGATGGGGATGAGCGCGGGCGAGATCAACCGCATCACCAACATCGACCGCTGGTTCCTCGACCAGATCAAGCGCCTCGTCGAGTTCGAGGACGTGCTCACCGCCTACACGAAGCTCGAGGACGTCCCCGCCGACACCCTCCGCGCCGCCAAGACCCTCGGCTACTCCGACGCCCAGCTCGCCAACCTCTACCTCGGCTCCATCAGCCCCAAGACGATCCTGCAGGTGCGCAACCACCGCAAGGGCCTGAGGATCGAGCCGGTCTACAAGCTCGTCGACACCTGTGCCGCCGAGTTCGCCGCCGTCACGCCGTACTACTACAGCACCTACGAAACCCCCTTCACCCTCAACGGCGAAGAGATCACCGACGACGAGATCCGCGTCACCGACACCAAGAAGGCGATCATCCTCGGCGGCGGCCCCAACCGCATCGGCCAGGGGATCGAGTTCGACTACTGCTGCTGCCACGCCGCGTTCGCCGCCGACGAGCTCGGGCTCGAGTCGGTGATGATTAACTCCAACCCCGAGACCGTCAGCACCGACTACGACACGAGCGACCTGCTCTTCTTCGAGCCGCTGACGATGGAGGACGTGCTGAACGTCATCGAGCGCCTCAACGGCCGGCCGCTCGACGGCAAGCAGGGTTCGGGTCACGTGCTGGGCGCCGTCGTGCAGTTCGGCGGCCAGACGCCGCTGAACCTGGCCCACGGCCTGCAGCTCGCCGGCGTACCGATCATCGGCACGAGCGTCGATTCGATCGACCTCGCTGAGGACCGCAAGCGCTTCGACGCGCTCCTCGTGCAGCTCGGCCTCAGCAAGCCGCCTTCGGGCACCGCCCGCACTCTCCAGCAGGCCGTCGAGATCGCCAACACCATCGGCTACCCCGTGCTCGTGCGCCCGTCGTACGTGCTCGGCGGCCGCGGCATGGAGATCTGCTCCGACGAGAAGTCGCTCGTCTCCTACATGAGCAACGCCGTCCGCATCAGCGAGATGGACGACGCCCCCGTCCTCATCGACCGCTTCCTCGACGACGCCACCGAGGTCGACGTCGACGTCGTCGCCGACTTCGACCCGACCCAGCCGGTCGACTCGCCCGCGCAGAGCGGCCGCCAGGCCGTCGTCTGCGGCGTGATGGAGCACATCGAGCAGGCCGGAATCCACTCAGGCGACAGCGCCTGCGCCATCCCCGCCTACGCGCTCCCCGAGGCCATCACCGACGAGATCCGTCGCATCTCGCGCGAGCTCGCCAAGCACCTGCGCGTCAAGGGCCTCATGAACGTGCAGCTCGCCGTGAAGGACAGCAAGATCTACATGCTCGAGGTCAACCCCCGCGCCAGCCGCACGTCGCCGTTTGTCGGCAAGGCGACCGGCACTCCTTGGCCGCGCATCGCCGCCAAGGTGATGATGGGCAAGACCCTCGCCGAGATGAACGTCAAGGAAGTGACCACCAAGGACTTCTATTCGGTGAAGGAGTCGGTCTTCCCTTTCAGCAAGTTCCCGGGCGTCGACGTCGTGCTCGGCCCGGAGATGCGCTCCACCGGCGAGGTGATGGGGATCGACAAGTCGTTCCCGATCGCCTTCGCCAAGAGCCAGATGGCCAGCGGCACACACCTGCCGCTCAAGGGCAACGTCTTCGTCTCGGTCCGCGAGCGCGACCGCGCCGCGATGGTTCCGCTAGTGAAGGACCTGCTGAAGATGGGGTTCACCGTCTGCGCCTCCTCCGGCACCGGCTCGTTCCTCAAGTCGATGAACCTCGACGTGCGCGTGCTGCCCAAGATCGCCGAGAGCGTCCGACCCAACATCCTCGATCTGATGCAGAACGGCGAGGTGCAGCTCATCATCAACACCCCGACCAAGACCGGCTGGCAGACCGACGAGGGCCGCATCCGCGCCTCGGCCGTGCGCCTTGGGGTCCCGATGATCACCACCACCACCGGCGCGTGGGCCACCGTCCGCGCCATCGAGGCCCTCCGCGCCGGCGACTGGGGCGTCGCCGCCATCCAAGACTACTGGCCGTCGAAGGCGGAGGCGCCCAAGGTGCAGACCGTTGGCAGAGCGCCTGTGAAGGTGTGACTCGCCTCCCTCTCCCGGCTCTGCGGGAGAGGGCCGGGGGTGACGGTGCTTTCAGCGCATTCACGTTTGCTCAAAGGCGCCCGCATCCGCCCCGCTCAAAGCCGCGGGGCACCTTCTCCCCCAGAGCCGGGAGAAGGAGGCAAGAGTCGTCTCTCATACCATCTCGCTTATGACCTACCGCGTCTGCAAGTCGTTCCACGTCGAGTCGGGCCACATGCTCAGCAAGCACCCCGGCCTGTGCCGCTTCCCACACGGACACAGCAGGCGCGTTGACGTCGTGCTCGCGGCCTCGGCGCTCGACGGGAACGAGATGGTGTGCGACTTCAAGACGCTCAAGCTCGCCGTCAGCGCGTTCATCGGACGCTTCGACCACGCGATGGCCGTCAACAGCAACGACCCGCTGCTTCCGCAGCTCAAGAGCGTCGACGAGCGCGTGATCGTCTTCGAAGGCGCAGATCCCACCACTGAGCTGATGGCTAAGCACATCTTCGACCACCTCACCGCCGAGCTGAGTGCTGGGAAGACATATACCGACGAGCGCGGCGACGCGTACCGCTTCCCGCCGGGAGTGAAGCTCGAGCGCGTGCGAGTGACCGAGACCCAGACGAGCTGGGCGGAGTACGGCGCATGAACGCAACGCTGATCGTCCTCCGGCACGGCAAGGCCGCGCCGCACGACGCCTACCCCACCGACCATGCCCGCCCGCTGGTGGCGCGCGGGCACGCCGAGGCGGAGTTCATCGGCCGCCACCTGGCCGACCACGGCCCGCGCCCAAAGGTCATCCTCACCAGCCCCGTCCTCCGGGCGTTGACGACCGCGCAGGTCGTCGCCCGTCACCTCCACATGACGCCGCAGACGCACGACGGCCTCTCCACCGACGTGAGCTGGAAGCGCGTGCTGGCGATGCTGACGTCGCAACTGCCCGAACAGGGGACGATGCTCATCTCCGGGCACAACCCGACACTGTCGGAACTGCTCCAGGAACTGCTGATCCCCGGTGCCACGGGCTCCGGCGACCTTCACACCGGTGAGGCGGCGATTCTCCGATTCGATGAAGTTGTAGCGCAGCGCTCGGCAACGTTGATCGACCGCGTGCGTCTGGCGGCCGAAGAACATTGACTGTAAACGAAGACGCCCGCGTGTGCGGGCGGTTTGTGCCAACGTGAATGCACGCCGCTTCAGCCGCCGGCGTCGGGCTGCACGCCCTCGCTCACCGCCCCGCCGAACCCCACCACACCCTCGCTTTGCGTCACGCCCATCGGGCCTTGGCTGCAGACACTGACGATGAACGCCGCAGAGCCCTTGACCACCTCCATCGGGGTGATCGGGACGAAAACTTCCTTCTGGCCCGGGTGCAGCGTCACCGAGCCGGTCTCGACAGTGACCTGCCGTCCCGACTTGGGGCAGCGGACATTCACGCGGTACGAGTGGTTGCTCGCCACCTTGGCGTTGTCGAGCCCGTTGATCTGGAGCACACCACTCCCCTCATCGGTGTTCCACGTCACCTGGCCGACAGCGACGTCGGCCCCGGCATCCGGGGTCGCGGCCCCGAGCGGAACAACTTCGAGCTTCGCCTTCGAGCTGTTGAACCAACGGTCGATGCGCTCGATGGCGCCCTCGAACGCGAAGAGAGAGGCGACCGCCGTGTTATCCGCGGGCTTTGGCGGACCCATCACTACAGCGGGCGCTGCGGTACGGTTGTTCCAGGCGTAAACGCCGAAACAGAGACACGCCGCCGCCGCGAGCCAGCCGCCGTACTCGCGGGTGAACCGCTTGAACGGCGTCCGGACGATGTTGCCGCGCCCGGGGTTGTGCCGGGAGCGTCCGCCGCCGATCTGCCCGGCGATCTGATCGTCGTCGTGCGCGTGCATGCCGCCGCACCACGCTTCGGCCTCACGGTCGAGCGCGGCCAGCAGCGATGCGGGAAGCTCGACAGCGCGGTCGGCGGGGTTGAGACCTTGGGAGCAGGCCGCGGCGGCAAGGTCGAGGGACGTGTCCTCGGCCTTCCCGGCGGCGGTCAGCAGCCGGCACAGTTCCGCCTGCTCACTCTCTCCGATACCAGTCACCGCACGGTCGGCCAGGAGCTCGTCCAGACGGGAGATGGGCTGGGCGACGGGGCCGTCGTTCGGAGACTGGTTGGGAGACATGGCGGACATGCTCATGGTTCTTCGCTGCCGGGAATGTCTGGATTCGATTTCTGCATCGCGTCACGAAGGGCAATCAGCCCCCGGCGCACGTGTGTTTTGACTGTGCCGAGTGGCATGTCCAATAACTCGGCGATCTGCTCGTGGCTCAGGTCCTGGCCGATCGACAGCCGGAGCACCTTCTGCTGCTCGGGGCGCAGCGTCGCGAGCAGCCGCTGGGCCTGCTGGGCGTCTTCGGACAGGGCGGGGGCCTCAGCCGGGCCGCCGTCGCTGCCCGTTCCGGGTAGATAAGAGAAATCTTCGGTCGGCTGCTCGACAGACCGGCGGATCGAACGGCGCCGGCGGTCGATCAACCGGCGGCGGGCGACCATGCCAATAAACGTCTCTTCCGCCGCGATAGAAGCGTCGAAACGGCCGGAGGATTTCCAGATGGCGATGAAGACCTCCTGAACGGCGTCCTCAACCTCTCCTTGGGAGTAGCACATCCGCCGTGCCAAGGCGTAGACCAACCCGCCGTAGCGCCGAGTAAGCTCCCGTACCGCCTGCTGATCCCCCTCGGCCACCTTGTGCAGAAGGGGGGGGTTTGGGGGCCGCGGCTTGTCTGACCGGTCTGCGCTCACGCGGGGGGGAGTGTAGTGAACGGTACTTGGGTGGGCGGGCGGGTGCACGAACAGGGCCGGCGTTCGGTCTCCGGCGACCGCCGGATTCGGAACAAGTCCAGCTTCCGAGCCGGCGACCGGGCAACACTTCGGGCGCGTGGACAAGCCTGCCGCCCCGATCTCTCGCTCGTGGAAGCGCCGCCTTCGTGGCTGGCTGGTTGCGCTGGCGGTCGTCTACGGAGTGTGGTGCGTGGCCGTGTGGTCGCTGGAAACTCGGCTCCTCTTCCCCACCTCGATGATCGGGACACGCCCGCCGCTGGTGCTGCATGAGAGTGACCCGTATCACTGGTGAACATCTCCGGGCCAGAAAGCGGCGTGCGCACACTGGTGATGCGAGCGGACCGTGTGACCGCTACGCCCGGGCCGGTCATCGTGATGTTCCACGGAAACGCCGAGCTCGCGCGGGACTACATCGGTGACCGACTGGTGGACCATCTGCGGGCCCGCGGCGTCACCGTCGTCTTCCCCGAGTACCGCGGGTACGGAGACATGCCGGGCACGCCAAGCCAGAAGGGGATCGCCAGAGACATGATCGCGGTCTACGACTGGGTCGAGCGGCAGCCGTGGTGCGACAGGACGCGCACCGCGTACTTCGGCTCGTCGCTGGGAACGGGCGTCGCCTGCCAGCTCGCCGTAGACCGGTCACCGAGCGCCGGCCTCATCCTGCAGAGCCCGTTCACCAGCGTCGCCTCGTTTGCCAAGGGGTTCGGCGTCCCCTCGTTCCTGGTCAGGAACCCGTTCCGGAACGACCGCGTGCTGGAACGGTTCGACGGACCGGTACTGATCATCCACGGAGCGCGTGACAGCGTCCTCCCCGTTGCGCACGGGCGGAAGCTGGCGGAGATCGCCAGGCGCCCGACGTATGTCGAGCTCGACGGCGACCACTTCCACGACTGGGCGGACTGGAACGCCTACCTCGGGGCCCTCGACGCCTGGCTTGCTCAGCGCGGGATGTGACGCTCAGGTCTGTGTTTCCGGCAGCAACAATGAACGCGAGACCTGTATCAGTCCGCGAGCATCGCCGCGGTGAACGTCCGGCCGGTCGTCTCACGGTCCCAGGTGTGAGCCTTGCCGCGTTTGGCCTGATAGAAGTCCCACAGCTCGAACCAGTACGAGCGGAACTTGTGAGGCCCGAACGGTTCATAGTGGCGTTCGAGCTTCTTCATCAGCTTGCGCGCCGGCCCGGAATACCCCAGGATCGCCTTGGCGTGCCGGACGCTCTCGCTGTCAAGGGGTAAGTGGCTGTAGCGCCCCAGGAGCTGCATGATGTTGTGGGCGGCGTACGGGCCGATGCCCGGCAGCTCGATCAAGGCCTCGCGCACCGCGGCGTCGGGCGTCGCCGGGTCCTCGAACCACGCCGGCTTCACCTCGCCGCTGACGAACATCCTGGCCAGGGCGACGATCCGCGCGTCGCGGTACCCCACGCGGCAGCGGGTTCGGAGCGTGAGCGGTTTCTGCCGGGCAAGCTTCTCAGGCGTCGGGAACGACAGGCCCTGGGCGGCGATCGCTCCACCCCCTTGCACCGGCGCGCCGAACACCTCGCAGAGCCGGAAGTTCATCGTCATCGTGTTGGGCCACGCGACGTTGCAGCTGGTGATCGTCTTGACGACATCCTCCCACATCGTCGGGGATCGGAACAGGCGACCACCCCCTGCGCGCCTCCAGCGGGGATCAAGCCTGTGAAACTCCGCCAGGGTCGACGCCGGCTCGTCGAGCCGCAGCATGCGGGTGAGCTGGGCGATCAACGCCGGCTTGTCCGCTCTGGATACCGCCCGCGCGGTTGTGACCTGAAGAGGTGTGCCGCGGGCGCTGCGCCAGGCTTTGGCCGTGGCGGCGACCGTCCCCGGCTGGTGCACGCCCACCCGGACCGGACCGGATGGAAGGTCGAGCACGCGCCACAGCGCCTGGCTGGGCACGTGCCAGTAGTTCGGAGCGAGCAGGAAGTAGCCGTAGGAACAGGCGTCTCGCGGCAGGAGATAGTCTGCGGGCACTGGGATGTGCAGAACGGGCATGAGGGAGCGTAGAAGGGGGTCAAACGGCCGCGACCGACGGCGCGTCCCGTCAGCGGCCCTAAGATTCATGTCCGTTCTCTCGTGCGGCGTATGTTCGGACGCCGATTGTTCTGTTGTCGCCGTGCCGGTGGATCAGACCACCGGCCCCAGACGAATAGCCGTGTGCCGGCGTGGCCGCTACGCGCCGGTTGGAGCATCGCCATGAAGCCAGCACACCGTCGCCCCCGCGCTTTCTCGCTCGTTGAGCTGCTCGTGGTCATCGCGATCATCGGCATCGTCATCGCCATCCTGATCCCTGCGCTGCGCGGCGCCCGCATCCAGGCACGCAAGGTTTCGACGCAGTCAACGCTGCGCGACCTCAGCAACGCGTGCAACCAGTTCACCAACGACCACCACCGCAACCCCGGCCACTTCTCGCCGGCGCAGATGGGCGCCGCGGCCAACGTCGGCGCCAACGGCGGCTTCACGGGCATGCAGAACCTGCTGCTGGATATCTCCGGCGGCGTGACGAAGGCGTCGGGTCCGGGAATCCTTACTGATGTCGGCCCTGGCGGAGCGACCGCACTCTCAGTTGACGTCACAAAGATCGGCGGGTCGGGCCCTTCTAGCAAGGCCTATTTCACCCCTGACAAGAGCCTGCTCGTGGCAGACAGCGGTCTCGTCGGCAAGGCTGATAACAAGCTCATGCCGCAAGTCGTCGACGCCTTCGGCAACCCGATCCTCGCCTGGGTCGCCGACGAGCGCCCCGCCGCCGCCTTCGCCGCCGAGAACTCCGGCACGCTCGCCAAGTTCTACTGGGCCTCCAACGCCGGTGTGCTGCAGGCCACGGCGATCGGCCGCGATCAGCGCGACCATAACAATGGCGGCAGCATGCTCGGCGGCGGATACAGCGCCGCCGATCGCGTGACCACCATGGCCGCGCTGCTGGGCAACCCGGTCTTCCCGAAGGCCAACCTCAATCCGCAGGTGCCCGAGCGAGCCCGCGGGGACATCGTCTTCCAGTCTCCAGGCGCCGACGGCTTCTTCATGGGGCGCTTCGACCGCGGAACCAAGACGTCCGGGACGCCGGCGGCCTCTCCCACCATGATCATGTACAACGGCGCGGGGGTGGATGTCCTGACGAACTTCGACGACATCACCCAGGCCGCGGGTCTCTAAGCCTGCGCCACAAACAGCCACCCGAAGACCCGGCCTGTCCGGGCCTTTTTCTTTGCCTCCTGCTTCACACCCTCAAGCGAGTAAAGGCGATGTAGTCCGTCACGGCGCGCGTGCCTCCCAGCGCCGTCACCAGCATGGCAATCTGGCCGCGGTGGTAGCTGGCGTGGTTGAACACGTGCGTCACGATGTCGCCCACCGTGCCCCGGTAACGGGCACCCTCGGTGCTGGTGTACTCAACAGCCCTCGTCAGATCCCCTGTGGAGAGAGCGTCAAGGAACCGCTGCCACCCCTCGTGCACCGCCGCGGCGTCCGCAACCGTCTGTTCGACGGTCCAGTCCGGGAACATGTTGAACGGACGGGGCTGGATCCCGCCGAGCCGGGCAAGCCACAGGTAGGCCGCCTGCTGCGTGTGGGCGAAGATCGAGAGCGCCTTGGCGTACTCCGGCCGCACACGAGCCTCAGGCGGCACCGAGGTAAGGGCATCGGCGACTTGCGCCGTCGCGTGGCGTTCGTAGGCCAGGAGCGTCTGGTGGTGCGGGAGCATGGCGGCTACCTCAGGCCGTCTCGATCAGGCGGAGCATCTCGGCAACGGCTCCACGCAGGCCCGTGAAGACGGCGCGGCTGACGATCGCGTGCCCGATGTGCAGCTCGGCCAGCTCCGGCAGAGCCGCCACCGGCCGCACGTTCACGTAATTGAGCGCGTGCCCGGCGTGGAACCGCATCCCCGCGTTCAGGGCGGCGTCGCCGGCGCTGGCGAGGGCCTCCAGCTCATCCATCAGGCGTGGGCTCGCGAAATCGCCGCCGGTCAGCTCAAACGCCCGGGCGTAAGGACCCGTGTGGAACTCGCACGCGTCAAAGCCGGCCTTGGCCGCGGCGGCGATCTGCCGGCGGTCCGGCGCCACGAACGCCGAAACGGTGGTGAGGCCCGCCCGGTGGAGGCGCGCGACGATGTTCTTCATGCGCTTTTCACCGCCCGCGACGTTCAAGCCCCCTTCGGTGGTGAGCTCTTGTCGCTTCTCGGGAACAAGCGTCACCATCTGCGGCGAGCCGTGGGCGGCGTGGAGGCGCGTGG
>DASPMT010000319.1:0-2042 GCA_035626935.1 Phycisphaerales bacterium
CGACTTCTTCTTCGCGCAGAACGCCCTGGCGGACCAGGGGAGCACCGGCGGCGTGCCGGGCGCCGACGGCGTGTGGGACAACAACGACTTCGTCGTCTTCATCGACAACTTCTTCAACGCCCCCGCTTCGTGCCGCTGAGCCGCAACTGATCCGATCGCCTCACGCCCACCCCGCGCGGCTTGCCGCGCGGGGTGTTTTTGTCGTGACCGGCGCGATCTGGGGCGCTCTGCGCTTGCCAAGGGTCCGGGTCAGCGGTGCCGAATGAAGCGTCACTCATTCCATGGGTGGGTCATGCGGATGACCGCCGAGAGAACGCGAAGAAACGTGACCGATGTCCCTCCGCATAAGCGCGCATTCACCGGCTTTTTATTTTGGATTTGGCGCTGGCCCTTGTGGTAGTTCTCGGCCCTATTTCAGCCCCGGGCAAAATGAAGGAACTGACCCGGCCGGGTCCGGCTCGAGGGCGGACCTGGCGTCGTAAACCCAAGGAGAAACGCATGAATAGCAAGATGATGACGCTGGCGATCGTCACGCTCGCCGGTACCGCGATGGCTCAGCCCGCCGTCTTTACCGACCTGGGCAACCGCACCACCACGCAGACGTTCACTCAGCCGGTAACGCTCAACGCCGCGAACGACATCCAGTGGTTCCGCGTCGTGCTCCCGCAAGTCTCCCCCGCCGCCGGCTGGGTGGACATCTGGACCTCGGCTCCGGGCGACATCACCGACTCGGAGATCGGCCTTTACGACGAGACGGGCGCGGGTGCCGGCACCGCGACCACCTATTTCGACGACGACAGCGGCGCCGGCAACCTGAGCCAGCTCACCTTCGGCTCGACGACGCCGCGGCCCCTTATTCCCGGCGCCGCCGCCCGCAACGGCTCGGACGGCGCCCTGAACGGCGGCGTCTACTACCTTGCCGTCGGCCGGTTCAACGTCACCTTCGCGACTTCCTTCACCGTCACCAGCACGTACGCCGGCGCTGAGCGCACGACGACGCTGAACTTTGACATCCAGGCGCCGACCGACCCGTTCCCGCCCACGATCGCGGTGGCCGGCGATACGGCCGCCGCGAGCGCGGGGAGCACGGTGCTCTACACCGCCACCGTGGTACCGGGCGGTAACCCCGCGAGCACGGGCCTGACAGTGGTCGGCGATCTCACCGCCGTCGGCGGTTCGGCGACCGCGGCGTTCCATGACGACGGGCTCAACGGCGACGCCACCGCCGGCGACAACGTCTTCTCGTTCCAGCACACCTTCCCGGCGGTTGCCAACGACAACATCTACAGCATCCCCGTGACCGTGACCGACGCTCAGTCGCGCACCGCTTCGGCCACGATCTCGGCGGCCGCGCTCGGCCCGGTGACATGGGACGAGACGGCCAACGGCTCGGGCGACGCCGGGCAGGATCTGGCGTCCGCTCAGTCACCGACCGGCACCGGGACGGCGCTGAACGTCATCACCGGTTCGTTTACGGCCAACGACGTCGATATCTACCGCATCAACGTCTGCAACCCGGCGGCCTTCAGCGCCACCACCTACTTCACCTTCCCGCGCGTTGACACCCAGCTCTTCCTCTTCCGGCCCGACGGCACGGGGGTCGTCGTCAACGACGATGTGCCCGTCGGCCTGCCGGGCGACACGACCACGCAGTCGACCATCACCAACGCGCTGGTGACCACCGCGGGGGAGTACTTCCTCGCCATCAGCCGCTACAACATCGATCCCGTCGACGCGTCCAACGCGCTGCTGTGGACCAATACGCCGTTCGACACGGAACGCGCTCCCGATGGGCCCGGGGCCGCAAACCCGCTTGCTTCATGGACGGGCGCGGTCGCGACGACGGCCAACTACCGCATCAGCTTCACCGGAACGTGCTTTGCCGGCGGTACCGGTCCGGTCTGCGGGGCGGCGGACCTTGGCAGCGTGGGCGGGGTGCCGGGCGCCGACAACCACCTTGACAACAACGACTTCGTGGTCTTCATCGACTTCTTCTTCGCGCAGAACGCCCTGGCGGACCAGGGGAGCACCGGCGGCGTGCC
>DASPMT010000320.1:0-6156 GCA_035626935.1 Phycisphaerales bacterium
GACCGCAGCTCGTTGGGCGGGCCGATGTGCGACAGGCGCGGGTCCTCGTGGATCTGCAGGCCGATGCCGTGACCGAGCGAGTGCGAGAACCGCTCCCCGTACCCCGCCGCCGCGATGTGCTCGCGTGCGATGCCGTCGATCTCGCGCCCCGAGCGCCCCGCAGCGAGGTTTGCCGCGGCGAGCTCGTGCGCCTCTCGGACGATCTCGTAGACGGCGGCGATCTTCCTGGGCCACTTGCCGAAGCAGACGACGCGCGTCATGTCGCCGTGATAGCCGGCGTAGGTGGCGCCCCAGTCGATCAGGAGCGGGACGTCGCGCTCGATGCGGGCGGGGCCGGCGCGGTAGTGCGGCAGCGACCCGTTGGGGCCCGAGCCGGCGATTGTGCCGAAGCTCGGCTCCGGCGACCCGCGGAGCTTCATCTCGAACTCAAGGATCGCGGCGAAGCGCGACTCGGTGACGGGGGTCTTCTTGCGCACCAATGCACCAAGCTGGTCGAGCGCCGACTCGAGCGCCTCCTCCTGGATGCGGATCGCCGCGAGGAGCTTCTCGATCTCGGCGGCGTCCTTCACGACGCGCAGACCGGCGAGCAAACCGGTGGTCTCGATGAGCTTCACGCCCTTGCACCGCGACGCCAGCAGGGCTCGGCGCGAGAGGGTCATGTGCTCCGCCTGCACCCCCAGCGACTGCGTGCCGGCGCGCCCCACCACCTCGGCGACGGCGTCGAACATCTGGTTGCCGCGGATGTGGACGCGGCAGACGGCCTTGAAGGGCTCCAGCTCTTCGGCGAAGCGGCCGTCGCTGATGATCGTGGTCTGCTTGCCGGCGAGCAGCAGGAACGAATCCCCCCCCAAGAAGCCGGTGAGGTAGCCGACATCCAACGGGTCGGTCACGAGCAGATGACCCGCGCCGCCCACCGACCCTCTAGCGGCCTCCCCGGCGGCCGCCAGTCGCTCACGGAACACCGCCAAGTCCGGCTGAGCGTGGCGTCTGGTGGTGCGCCGGGCTCGGGGGGCGGGGGTGCGTGAGAGCGTGCGGGTGGCCATCGACCCGGATGATACCGCGCTCGGCGCCGAATTCTCTGGAGTCGAATGCGCACGATCGGGGTTTGTTCTTGCTTGAACCGGGGCCCAACGCGCACGATCCGCTCCGCGCGAGCCGGCTGCCCAACCCTGTACACTGTCGTTGCGTGCGCTGCTCATCGTGCCTGCTCCATACTCACGTACCTCCCACCGATCGACGCATTTGCGGACGGGGGGATGCGTGAACCAAATGCGCCGCATCGCGGCGGGCGTGGTGGCGGCGGTAGCAATGGCGACTGTGGGCCTGCCGCTTGCGGGTGTCGCGCTCCGGGCCGCCTGGCCCCACGATCCGGGCGAGAACCCAACTGGTGCGGCCGCGCCGGGTGGCGCCCCGGCGACCGCGACGGATGTCGCTTGCTCGACCCTCGGCGTCCCGCTGTTGATCGCGGCGGGATCGCTCCTGCTGGCGTGGCCGACGTGCTGGTTGCTTCGCGGTCTGGAGGGCCGAGCCCGTCCCGTGCTGGCGCTGCTGGCGGTTCCGATGCTGATGCCCGCCTACCTCGCGTACGCCGGCTTCGGGCTCGCTCGGGCGCCCGGCACGTGGATCGGCGAGGTCGTCAACCGATGGCCTCCGGGCACCAACGTCCTGTTCGGCAAGTCGCTGGCGGTGCTCGGGCTCATCCTCTGGTGCTGGCCGCTGGCGACCGTCGCTTTGCTCAGCGCCGTGCGGCGCATCGAGCAGGAGCACCTGGACCAACTCGCCCTCAGCGGCGCATCGCGATGGACGCTCTTTGTGCAGCGGTTGCGGATGGTGCGGGGCGCGGCGCTCTCCGCGTTTGCGCTGGTTGCTCTTTTGATGCTGGGGTCGGCCGTTCCGCTGCATCTGGCCCAGATCCCCACGCTGGCGATCGACCTCTGGGCACGGCTCGCCCTCGCCCCCACTTCGGCCCGCGTCTGGCTTGACGCGTGGCCGCTGGTGCTCGCGGCCGTCATCGGCGCCCTCTGGATCACGCGGTGGGCGGGGGCGGACGAACACCACGAAACTCGCGCCACACCCGCACCGATCGCCCGACGCGCAAGTTGGCTCCTGCCCGCCGCTGCCTGGATCCTGGGCGCCCTCTTCCCGCTGGCGCTGTTTGTCGCCACACTCCGGCACACCAAGCTGCTCACCGACTTCTGGCGGGAGAACGCGCAGGCGGTCGGTGACAGCCTTGCTGTCGCGGGTGCAACGGGGGTCTTGCTCGTCTGCCTCACCCTCGCTTCCTGGTACGCGGCCGAGCATGCTGCAACTCGACGGATCCTTCTTTATGGGTTGTCGCTCCAACTTGTCGGCCTTCTCCTGCCGGGCGTGCTGATCGGCGGAGCCATTGGCGGCCTCCTGAACCACCCGGTTCTGGGGGGGTTCGGCCGGTGGTTCGGGGACTCTACCGGCGCGCTGGTGCTCGGGCATCTCGCCCGATTTGGCGCGCTCGGCACTGCCGCAGGCCTTTGGCTGGCGCGCGTCGAAGCGCCGAGTTTGCGCGATGCGCGGCGGCTCGCCGGCGGAGACGGTGTAAGGGCTTGGCTTGCGCTGGCGGTGAGGCCGCAAACCAGCACGCTGGCCGGGGTTGGGCTCGGCGGGGGCTGCCTCTCGTTGCACGAAATCGAGGCCACTCTTCAGCTTCAGCCCCCCGGCTACACCTCACTGGCGCAGGTGATGCTCGACCATCTGCACATGAACTCCGTGCAAGAACTTGCCGCGGCGGGCATCAACATCCTTGCCGCGGGGGTCGTGCTCGCCGCGGCCGGCGGCTGGCTGCTGGGCGGGGCCCGCAGGGCGGGCGGCGAGCGGCAGACGCGGAGTGAACCGAACGCGACCGGTCGCGTACCGAACCGGTAAACGAGAGGTGCGGTCTGCACCCATCCGTTCACACCGCACGGGTGCGATACGCTCAACTGACTCGGGAGGTAGCCTGGCGGCCGAAACCACAACCAATCATCGCCGGAACACGGCGCGAGTCCTTCTCGCGGCGAGTTGTGCCGTCGCGGTACTCGGCGGGGCGGCGGGTTGCCAGCGCGGCACGGGGATCGGCGAGAAGCCGCGTCCGCTCTCACCAGGCACGGCGCTGGGGGGCCCCGGCGACGCCCCGGGACATTTCATCAAGCCGCGGGCGATCGACAGCGACGGCAGGCATCTGGTTGTGATCGACCGGTCGGGGCGCATCCAGGTGATCGATCCCGAGGCCGGACAATGCGTCGCCGTCTGGCGTCTTCCCGACACCCACCTTGGGTTTCCTACGGGCCTCACGCTGGCCCCTTCGCCGCGGGGTGACGGCGCTCAGGCGGTCTGGGTTGCCGACACGCACTACAACCGCGTGCTCGTTTACGCGATGCCGCCGCTCCCTACCGACGGTTCGATGAGCACGGTGCAGCCGGAGGTGCTGCTGGAGTTGGGCACCTATGGCACGGGGGCGGGCGAGTTCACCTACCCCAGTGATGTGCTGGTGTTGACCGAGCCGGATGGCAGGTCAATCAAGCGGGTCTACGTCAGCGAGTTCGGCGGCCATGATCGAGTCAGCGTCTTTGAGCCGGCGGCCGGCGCGTTCCGGTTTGTATCGCAGATCGGGCACGCCGGCGACCCAAGCGAGGCGGACGGCTTCCAGCGTCCGCAGGCGCTGGTGCTGCGCAAGGGGAGCGGCGATCGTGCCGACGAGTTGCTCATCACCGACTCGATCAACCACCGCATCGGGCGCTTCACGCTCGACGGCAAGCCGATCGCGTGGCTCAACAGCGCCGGTGTGCCGGGGCGTGAGCCCGGACAGTTCTGGCACCCGCGCGGGATGATGATGCTGCAGGACGGCACGGCGATGGTCGTGGAGTTCGGCAACAACCGCGTGCAGCACGTGAACCTCGATTCGGGCGAGTGCCTCGGCCTTTACGGCGCTCCCGGCGTCAACGACGGCGAACTCGCCGAGCCGTGGGCGATCGCCGCTGTCGGCCGGCGCGGCTTCGTCGTCGACGCACGCAACCACCGGCTCGTTGAGATGAAACTCCCCTCCGCGGGCGAACACTTCTCCGCCGCTTCTGGTACCCTACGCCCCCTGGCCGGAGGGCCCGGAAAGCCCGCGCCCCACCACCCATGACCAACCTCGCGGTGATCATCTCGTTCGACCGGCCGTGGTGGTGGATCGTGCTGATCCCCGTGGCGCTGCTGATCCTCTGGATCGGCCGCAAAACGCTCTCTGGCCTCTCGTCGCGCACCCGCAAGGTCGCGCTCGCAATCCGGCTTGTCTGCGTGGCGCTGATCATCGGCACGCTCGCAGAGCCCCAGTTCCGCCGCACCAACACGCAGATGGCCGTGACGGTTGTGCTCGACGCCAGCAAGAGCCAGCCGCGACAGGTCAACGCCAACTTTGCCGACGCGTTCAAGAAGTGGGAAGACCAGAACCGCAACAACCCCGACAACCTGCTCGGCCTGGTGACCGCGGCGCGGCAGTCGAGCGTGCAGATCATCCCGCGCCGGCTCGACACGTTCGACATCAAGGACGTGGGGCCCACCGACGCGACCGATCTGGCCGGCGGCCTGCGGCGCGCGATGGCGGTGATGCCTCCGAACGCCGCCAACCGCATCGTGATCGTCAGCGACGGCAACGAGACGATGGGCGACCTCATGGACGCCGCCCGTTCGGCCGAGGCCGCGAGGATCCCCGTCGACGTCCTCCCCATCCGCTACGCGATCGACCGCGAGGTGATCGTCGACAAGCTCATCGCGCCGGCCACGGCGCGTCCCGGCGAGGTCGCGGTGCTCAAGGTGGTGCTTGTGTCCACTAAACCCGCCAAGGGGAAGCTCAGCGTCTTGATGAACGGGCAGCCGGTCGACCTTGACCCTTCCAGCGACGACCTGGCGGCCAAGATCGAACTGGTGGCGGGCACGAATGTGCAGGCGGTCCCCATCAAGCTGCCCGAGAACGGGCCGGTGAAGTTCGAGACGGTCTTTGAGCCGATGCCCGACGAAGGGGGCCGGCTCGCCGACACGCTTACCGAGAACAACCGCGCGCTGGCGGTCACGTTCATCGGCGGGCAGGGGCGCGTGCTGGTGCTCACCAGCCGGCCCGAAGAGGCCAAGGAGCTTGTCAAGGCGATCGAGGCGGGCTCGCGCAGGATCTCCGTCAAGGAGCCGTACGAGGCGTGGCAGAGCCTGGCCGAGCTGGGGAGCTACGAGTGCGTGCTGATGGTCAACGTCTCGGCCAGCGAGATCAGCCAGCAGCAGCAGGAGGACCTCAAGAGCTACGTGCACGACCTGGGCGGCGGAATGGTGATGGTCGGCGGAGACCAGTCGTTCGGCGCCGGCGGGTGGATCGGCAGCACCGTCGCCGACATCCTCCCCATCAAGCTGGACCCGCCGCAGAAGCGCCAGATGCCGCGCGGGGCGCTGGGACTGGTGATGCACAGCTGCGAGATGCCCAACGGGAATTTCTGGGGCCGGCGCTGCGCCGAGGCGGCGATCGACGCCCTGCAGGCGCAGGACATGGCCGGGGTCATCGAGTACAACTGGCAGGACCCGGCGGGCGGGTGGGTGTTCCCGGTTCAGGTCGTCGGCGACAAGAGTGCGCCGAGGCGCGCCTTGGGCGGGCTCACCTACGGCGATGCGCCGGACTTCCACAGCATGCTGCAGAGCATGTACAACTCCCTGACCGCGGTGCAAGCGGGTCAGAAGCACGTCATCCTGATCTCCGACGGCGACCCGCAGCCGCCGTCGGACGCGCTGCTCCAGAAGTACGTCGCCGCCAAGATCAGCATCTCCACCGTCGCGGTCTTCCCGCACTCCCCCTTCAAGGGCGCGGCCGACCTGACGAAGATGAAACGCATCGCCGACAAGACCAACGGCACCTACCACGAGATCACCGATACCACCGGCAACCTCAAGAGCATCCCCGAGATCTTCATCAAGGAAGCCCAGACGGTGAAGCGCTCGCTGATCTGGGAGGGGGACCCGCTGGTCCCGCAGATCACCGCGCTCACCGAGGGCCTCCGCGGGATCAGCCGCCTCCCGGCGGTCACGGGGTACGTCGTCGCCGCCGACCGTGAGGGGCTGAGCCAGGTCTCGGTCCGGGGCACCCAGAACGACCCCGTCCTGGCGCAATGGCAGCACGGTCTG
>DASPMT010000321.1:0-3257 GCA_035626935.1 Phycisphaerales bacterium
CGGATCAGTACCGGGTGGTGGCGACGCTGCGCGTCGGGTCCGGCGGGCTGGTGAACACGCCGGCGGGCTCGAACGTGGTGATCGATGCCCGCACCGGTGCACGGGGCGGTCAGGCGGCGACGCTGGCGGTGCTGCCGCGGGGGTACAACGGGGACTCGCGCTCTGCAGTGAACGCAGGCGCGGGGGCGGCGTACGGGGTGAGCGGGCGCGGGGTGCGGGTGGGGGTGGTGGAGGGGAACCCGTTCGCGCACGACTCGCTTGCGGGGCGGGTGGTGCTGCGCAACGGCGGGCTGAACGCCGCCCCCGCGGGCGAGCACCGCAGCGAGCACTCGCTGGCGGTGGCGGGGATCATCGCGGCGCGGAGCGGCGACGCGCAGGCGCGCGGGATCGCGCCCGACGCGACGATCTACTCATCTGCGATGGCGACGTGGGGAAGCGGGTTCGACCTGCTGAACGACCTGCGGCGGCAGGGTGTGCGGATCGTGAACATGTCGTTCGGGTTCGAGCCAAACCAGCGAGCGGGGGACTTCGGGGCAACGCGGATCAGCCAGTTTGTGACGAGCAACCCTGGGATCACGGTCGTGGCGTCGGCGGGGAACTCGGGCGTGCCGCGAGGGAATTCATCCACAATCGGGTCGCCCGCGGTGTCAGGGAACGTGTTGGCCGTGGGCGCCGTCAACAGGGACTTTACTGCGCGGGCGGGGTTCTCGTCGTACTCGCGCGGCGGGGTTGGGCGGCGGCCGGACATCGTGGCCCCCGGGGAGTACATCCTGGCGCCGGGCGCGAGGGACGGTGATGGCAACGGGCAGGACGACGAGTTCCGACGGTCGTTCATCGGCACGGACTTCGATCGGTTCCAGGGGCGCGATATCAGCACGGGTCCGATCAGCGGGACGAGCTTCGCCGCGCCCTTCGTGACCGGGATGGTGGCGCTGCTGCACGACCTGGCGTCGCGCCAGCCGCAGGGGCACGACGCGGATTCGACCGACAGCCGCGTGATGCGTGCGGTGGTGATGAACACCGCGACCACCCAGAACGTTCGGCGGAGCGGGGGCGGGGCGTGGAGCCAGGACACGACGATCTACCGGATGGAGGGGCACGAGGGCCGGACGACGCTGGGGGTGGACCGCTCGTGCGATGAGCAGCTCGGCGCGGGCCTGCTGAACGTGGGGCGCGCCATCCAGATGTTCTCGCGAGCGGAACTCCGCGGCGCGGACGACGCGAACGAGCGTCACATGCGGATCGACGTGACGGGGGGCGCCGCGGTGCCAAACGTTCCGATGTTCTGGGACCGCCAGGCGGTGGCTGGGGCGACGCAGGCGGACGGTGTGGGGATGGTTGAGTACATGCTCGGACAGGCGAACCACGGGTGGCACTTCCGGTCGACGATGGCGTGGATCGACCACACCTCGCTCGTCAACGACCAGCTCGTGAGTCAGTACTCGCGGCTGCAGCTCTCGCTTTACATGGAGGGACCCGACGAGGGGAACACGGGCGGCTTCGACCCGGCCAACCCCGACGCCGACCTGCTGATCACGGCGACGTTCGAGATGTCGGGAACGGTGCGGATGCTGGACATGGTGCTGCCGGAGACCGGGACGTACTACCTGCTGGTGACGAACCAGTCGCAGGTGCCGTTGTTCGGCGGGGCGCCGGTGTACGGGATCAGCGCGTACATCCCGGCGCCCGGCGTCGCGGGGGTGCTGGCGCTGGCCGGGATGACCGTCGCAAGGCGGCGGAGGCGGTGACTCTTCTGGTTGGTTGCGCCGCGATGGCTGTTGAAACGGCAACTGTGATTGCGGATACTGGGGTGTGGGCTCGACAGCGAACAAAGCGGGCGGCGTGAACGGGCTGGCGAGGGAGATCCACAAGCGGGGGCCGTTCCAGAGCGCGGCGCAGGAAGCGTACCTGAACGTGCTGCGGACCGCGAGCGTGCTCTCGGCCGAGTTTGAGCGGCTGTTCAGGCGTCACGGGCTGTCGGGCGCGACGTACAACGCCCTGCGGATCCTGCGTGGGGCGGGGGAGGAGGGGCGGCGGTGCACGGAGATCGGCGAGCACCTGGTGGCGGAGGTGCCGGACGTGACGCGGCTGATCGACCGGTTGGAGCGCGCGGAGCTGGTGAAGCGTTCGCGGGGAACGGGGGAGGACCGTCGGGTGGTGAACGTGCGGATCACCGGTGCGGGCCTGGCGCTGCTGAAGAAGCTTGACCAAGCCGTGATGGACCTGCACCAGCGGCAGATGGGCCACATGAGCCGACGCGACCTGCAGACGGTGAGCGAGCTGCTGTGTGCTGCCCGCGAGGGCGTGAGGAAAGAGCACTAATCACCCGATTGGCGCACCCGCGGCGACTGATCCGCCCGTCGCGGCCGGGATGTTTGCGGGCGCCCAACTTGCGTGCGGTGTGCGTGCGGGGGGGCGAAAAACTGCGCCCTGAACTTGTGGGCCGGCCTGTGGAATTCCCGAAATACATGGCACGGATGCGACGCCAGCACCCTTAGGGAACACTGGCGAGCATTGGGTAAAAAAACGGTTAGGCGGACTCGGAACCTTGTGCGGTTTCGGGCATACTTAGTAGGCGGACTGTCGAGTGCGTGGTCTGACGGGCCGCTCCTGGAGAGGCGCATGTTGAAGCTTGGCTCTTTGGCGGCGGGGTTGGTGGTTGTCCTCGCAGCCGCAGGCGGCGTGGGGCTGATGGGTTGCGCGGGGGATTACGAGTCGGGTTACGGGTGGGCGCAGCCCACGAGCCCCGAGCCCCGTGACCCGCTGGCGCCCGCGCCCAACGGCGCCCTCTCTGACGAGCAGAAAGAGAAGCTGATTGGCGCGGTAACCGAGATGGTCCGCGAACGGGCCTTCGCGAGCGGCGTTGACTTCGCCCGCTGGCCGGACCACCTCAAGAAGCACCAGAAGACGATCGACGGTGCCGCGAACATGACCCAGTTCTCCTCGGCGATCAACCGGGCGCTGAACGAGTTCGGGATCAGCCACATCGACCTGATGTCGCCGCGCGCGGCGCAGATGCAGCACTCGCCGAAGTTCGGCGGCATCGGCATCACGGCCGAGAGCGTGGAGAACGGCATCAAGGTGACGACCGTGCGGGAGAACGAGCCGGCCGCGAAAGCGGGCATCCGCGTGGGCGACGTGATCGTCGAGGTGGACGGCGCCAAGGCGGAGCTCGGGTCGATCCGGGGCGAGGTGGG
The DNA here is from genome assembly GCA_035626935.1 of Phycisphaerales bacterium. Lineage (GTDB taxonomy): Bacteria > Planctomycetota > Phycisphaerae > Phycisphaerales > UBA1924 > JAJTGZ01. The sequence continues at coordinate 3,198 of DASPMT010000321.1, forward strand.
CAAGGAAGTGAGCCTGAAGGTGCTGCGCGCCGACGGCGGCAAGACCGACGAGCTCCGCGT
>DASPMT010000322.1:0-7533 GCA_035626935.1 Phycisphaerales bacterium
GCACCGAGCCAGCGCTGGCCTCCTTCTATCGCGATGATCTTCATCGCGTGTGAATGGACCTCGTTGACCGTCAGCCCCGGGTGCCCCGGCACGGGCAGGTCCTTGATCTTGGCGGGGTCGGCGTCTTTGAGGTGACTCGTAGCGCGGATCGTGGACTCAAGATCCGGCAGGGCTTCTGCGCTCGCGGCGCCGAGGATGCCCAGGAGCGCTACGCCGAAAATCAGGTTGAACAGGGCGACCTCGCCCAGCACGGGCCAGATGGTCTTGCCGGCGGTCTTTGTCACCGGCTCCTTCATCACGCCGGTCATATTGGCGACAGCTTCTACACCCGAGAGGGCGAGGATGATGCCCGTGAAGTGCATCCAGCGCGTGGCGAACGGGTTGTCGTCCATCCGCATGAGCTTGAGGCCCGCGGGGACCCACGGCAACACCATGACCGCGACAACCAGGCCGAGTCCGACGCTTACCACCGCGACCCACTTGGCGAGTTCGCCGGCGCTGCGCGGGCCGAACCAGTTGACAATTCCGAGGATGAAGAACGTTCCAGCGCTGCAGCCGACGATCAGCCACTTGGCGCCGGGCGGGATACCAAAGTAGACGAAGGCTTCGACCGTCGAGAGGGAAGCGGTGACGATGTAGTTGCCCAGAAGCAGGGTTGCGCCAATGACAGCCAGCAGGGGTGAGATCTGGCGCGCGGCGGAGTACACGCCGCCGCCGTCCTGGAACAGCCGGCAGACAATCGTGTAAGCCCACGCGACGACCACCATGAGCACCGAGAGCGCCAGCAGGTAGTACGGGGCGGCAAGCCCGAGCGTGACGGCGCCGATGCCCAGCACGTATAGACGCGAGGTTCCCCAATCGCCAAAGAGCAGGGGCCCGGCGTGCCAGTGGGACAGGTTGCGCGGGCGCTTCGCGGAGGTGAGGATGCCGGCCATGGCGGGGGGAAGGTAGCAGGCCGGAAGGGCAGTAGAATCGGCGGATGGAGACGCTGACGCGGACGCTCGAGGTGATCGAACGCACACCCGACGTGCTGCGCGCGATGCTGGCCGGCATGCCGCGCGAGTGGACGAATGGGAACTACGGCGAAGGGACGTGGAGCGCCCACGAAGTGGTGGGTCACTTGATCGTCGCTGAGCGGGACGACTGGGTGCCACGGTTGCGGCGCATCATGGAGCACGGCGAGGCGGTGCCGTTCGATCCGTTCCCGCACGACGCGACGGCTTCAGCGGGGAGGTCAATCGATGAGCTGCTGGAGGAGTTTGCGATCCTGCGCGCGGCGAGCCTGAGGGCGGTGGCGTCGCTGAGCTTGAACGCGAGCGACCTCGCCCGCACGGGCATGCACCCGGCGCTCGGCCGTGTGACGCTGGAGCAGCTCCTGGCGACATGGGCCGTGCACGACCTGCACCACATCCGCCAAGCGTGCATGGCGATGGCGTGGCAGGCGCGTGACGCCGTCGGGCCGTGGCGGGCGTACCTGAACACACTCGCGCCGCGGCGGGGGTAACGAAAAAAAGCAACCGCCCCCGACTTTCGGCGGGGGCGGGCGACCGGCGTGCGCGGTAAGCCGAGTTCTGTCGGGCAGCCCGGTTTCCCGTCCCGGAAGGGAACGGGACCTTCGCCGCCGTGCGGCCATTTCTCTGCGAACGTCGTTGCCGACGCCCTGAAGCGGTCCACCCGTCGCCTTCCCGCCGGACAGGCGGTCGACCCCCTTTCGGAGGCCGCGGCGGCTGCGTGACCTTGCACGGGGTGGGGTTTGCCGTGCCCCGACGCTCACGCGCCGGGCGGTGGGCTCTTACCCCGCCGTTTCACCCTTGCCTGAGCCGGTTGCCCGGCCATCGGCGGTCTGTTCTCTGTGGCACTGTCCCTCGACGCCGGCCGGCGCCGGGTGGGCGTTACCCACCACCCTGTCCTTTCGTGCTCGGACTTTCCTCTGGACGGGTTGCCCCGCCAGCGGCCGCATGCGCACGCCTATGAACTTGTCAGGGAGGATGATACGAAGCAGGGGGCGGTCGGGGACGGGAGCGTGCGTTCAGTCGGTTGTCTGCGAATACGATCGCCGGTGCCCGAGCCGACCGCTCAACCTGCCGCCCCACCTACGGGCGACCAGCCGGCAACGCGCCGAGCTGTTTTGTGGCACACCCCGGCGCAGACGCCGCTGTTCCGCAGGTTGGCGCGCCGGGCACAGCTTGAGGTGACCGCGGTGGGGGCGCCGGACGCCACGCACGCGACGGGGCTGGCGCAGGAGTGGGGCGGGAACACCCAGGCGTTGACAGACCTGCGAGCGGCGATCGCGACGGCTCAGCGAGGCACGCTGGTGCTGATCGGCGATCCCGGTGCGTTCGGGACGCCGGCACGCTCGGTGGCGGATCGGTCGGGGAACGCGACGCGCCTTGATGTTGAAGAGCTCGACAGCGCCGAGGAGCGCGGGGTAAAGGTCGCGACGCTGGAGCCGATCCCGGCGGCGCTGACGCAGTTTGCGGAGGCCGGAGTGAAACTGGCAGGGGGCGGGGCGGGCGTCGCTGGCGGGCCGGAGATGGAGTCGGCGCCCGTGCACGGCGGGCGCGACTGGGCGCTGCTGGCCCCGCTGTCGCGGTTTGCCCGTCCGGTTCGTGAGCTGCTGGAGATTCTGCCCACAATCGGCGCGCCCCGGGCTCTTTCGATCCACAGCTTCGGTACTCCGGCGCACGGCTCATTGGGGGCGAGGCTCTTTGACGCCGCGGACCTTGCGGTGCTGCTGATGGGCCCGGCGCTGCCCGAGGCGGTGCACGCGGTCTACACCACGCCGGCACCGGGCGCGCGGGGGGTCCACACTGCGCCGCCGGCGCCCGACCACATCCGCGGGCTGGACGGGGACGTCTCAGCGTCGCTGCGGTTTGACGGAAACCGGGCGGCAACGATCACCGCCAGCAACCGCGCCGGGTCGCACGCGTTGGCGCTCACCCTTCTCACCGAGAGCGCGACGGTGTCGGTGCGGGCCGACCGGCTCACGGTGCACCACCACGGTGAAGGGGTGATCCCGGTGGCGCCGGCCGCACGGCCGGACGAGGACCCCTTCGTCGAGGCGCTGGCGACGCAGCTCACCCGTTACATGGACTCGGGCGTGGGGCTGGCGGGCCAGGTCGATTTCGCGGCCACGCTGGCGTTGTGCCAGGCGGCGCTGCTGAGCGCACGCACGGGCGAACCGGAGTCGCCCTCGACCATGCGCCGTCTGGCGGGGCTTTGAACGCATGGCAACGTACCTGCTTAAGACCGAGCCTTCGACTTGCAGCTTCGACGACCTCGTGCGAGAGAAGCGGGCGCGGTGGGATGGTGTGAGCAACGCCGCGGCGCTGATCAGCCTGCGCGCGATCCGGAAGGGTGATGAGCTGCTGATCTACCACAGCGGCGACGAAAAGGCCGTCGTCGGGCTAGCGCGTGCCCTGGGCGACCCGTATGAGGACCCGGTCCAACCCGGCACGACACCGGACGGAAAGCCGAAGTTCGCAGTGGTCGACCTGGCGGCGGTGAAGAGCGCGAAGACCCCAGTGACGCTCGCGGCGATCAAGGCGGACCCTCGCTTCAAGGAACTGGGCCTGGTGAGGATCTCGCGCCTGAGCGTGATGCCGGTGCCCGCTGCAATGGACAAGGCGCTGCGGTCGATGGCGGGGCTTTAGCACCCTTCGAAGAACCTGTCGATGAAGACGATGAAGTCGTTGTTGTCGAACCGGCCGTCCCGGCCGAAGAGGCCGCCGGTGACACCGATGTCGGCGGTGACGGGGTCTTGAGCGAAGAACCGGTCGATGAAGACCACGAAGTCATTGTTGTCGAGGTTGCCGTCGGCCGCGAACACGCCCCCCGCGGCGCCGATGTCGGGGATGCAGAGCGTGACCACCAGCGAGAGCGCGGTCGACGGGCCCAGCAGCGACTCGCGCGTACGGAAGACCGGGTAGCTCACGGGTCCGGCGCCGAACGCCGTCGCCGGATGAAGGCTGCTCACCAGCACGTTCAGGCGTCCCTGCGCGAGCGACCGGGCGATGTAGTCCGCGTTGACGGTGCGCGAAGTGTCCACGGCCAGCTTGAGTTCCGCACCGTCCAGGACTGTCTGGCCCGCCGTCATCGGGTCGCCGGAGGAGGTAAAGGCCGCCGCCACGCTGAGAGGCGAGGTGTCGAACCGGTCTGTGACGTTGTTGGACACGTCCCGCTCGATGCCGCTCCCATCCCAATCGACCGGGTACGCGTAGCGCGTGCGCGGCTGGGGCGACGCGGGTCCGAACGGGGAATTCTCTGCGAACGACGTGGGCGTGAAGCCGCCGCGGAAGCCGACGGCGAAGAGCTCGACGGGACGGCCGGCGTCGGGGTCCTCGGTGCGGAGCGGGTCAGCGGCGCGCGGCGGGTCGGCCGTGGGGTCGCCTGCGTCGAAGTAGCTGGAGACCGGGTCGAGCGTCGGGTCGTAGATAAAGCTGGCGCCGGCGTCGGCGACTGAGCAGGTGACGCGAACGGTGGCGCTCTGGACGCGGTACTGCATCGGCAGGAAGCCGGCGGTCACCTGCGTCGCGGTGTTGAAGGCCGCGAGGTATTGAGCGTCGCGGTCGTCAAAGATGGTGTAGCCGCTGTAGAGGGTGGTGTAGGTGGGGGCGGCGGTGCGCGTGCCGGTGAAGTCACCGAACGGGTACATCCACCGGTCAAGCGAGGGAGCCAGGGCGTCGATCGAGATGGTCTGGGCGGTCGCCTGTCCCGAAGAGGCCGCGAGCAGGCAACCCAGGAGCAGCATCGAAGGGTGGGAAACAGTGGTCATGTCCGTCCTTTGGCAGCGGCCCGATCCGTCGGGACTTTCCGTGCGTAATTGAGGCGCGTTCCTGCTCGACAATACGTCGCTCACCTCTACGATGATCTCGATGCGCGTCCATGAAACAGACCCAGCCCGGCTCCCGCGAAGCGGCAGCGTGAGGCGAACACCCCATTTCGATGGGGAGCGGCGCTGCACGTCGGATAACGGCTTCTCGCTGATCGAGCTCCTGGTGGTGCTGGTGGTGATCACGCTGCTGCTGGCGCTGATCTGCCCGGCGCTTGGGCGGGCGCGCACGATCGCACGCCAGACGCGCGAGCTCTCGACGGGCTCTCAACTGATGCGGGCGTACTTCACGTACTCGACCGATGCCCGCGGAGCGGTGCTGCCCGGGTACACGCCCGCGAGTTGGACGACTGGCGCTGGAGCGGTGCGGGACGAGTCAGGTGCGCAGGTGCTTGGGCAGGCGGCGCGGCGCTACCCGTGGCGGATCGCGCCGTACCTCGACTACACGTTCGCGGGGATGTACGACGACCGCAAGCTCCTTGAGCGCTACGCCGCGCGTCCCGACTACCAGTATGTCGTGAGCCTGTCGCCTTCGATGGGGATCAACGCCGACTTCGTCGGAGGCAACGACGACAACGGCATCGCATTCAGCCCCGCCGGCCTGCGGTTGTACGGCAAGTTCTTTGTTCAGAAGATCGACGATGCGCGCCGGCCCAACTCGCTGATTGTGTTCGGATCGGCGCGTGGCGTCGACCCCGAGGGCGGCACGGTGCCGGGCTTCCACCGGCTCCTTTCGCCCGCCCTGGCCGCCGCCCGCTGGTCGGCCGCGCCGCTCGCCGACGGGGGCGTCCCCGAGGAGCATGGGCACCTCCATCCGCGGTTTGCCGGCAAGGCGGTGGTGAGCTTCCTGGACGGGCACGGCGACTCAAAGGGGCTTGACGAGCTGCGGGACATGCGGCTGTGGGCCGACCGGGCCGACCGCGCCGACTGGACGCTCGCTCCTCTGATTCCTTGACCGGGTCTCGGTCAAAGGGCCGCCCGGCACCCCGTTAGGTGGAACCGGATGGCGGGCCGAGCGAATACTCAGGTGCACGTGAGGAATCCTCCCCCTTCGTTCCCGTTTGCGGGGATCTCGTGGAGCCGGCACATGCATCGATATGTTCGCCGCGGCCTGACCCTGGTTGATGTTGTCGCCTGTCTTGCCGTCGTTACGCTCCTGTGCGTTGCTCTGGTGCCCTCGGCCGTGCGAAACGCTGACGTGACGCGCGACCAGCGCGAGGAGTACACCGCCAAGTTGATGGCCAGAACACTCTCGTCCTATGCGCTGGACAACGCCGACGCGGTCGCGCCAGCCGCGCCGCACTGGGGATGGGTCCACCCATCGACGCCTTCCCCGACCATGCCGCAGATGCTGCCGCACGACCCATACAACGCGAACCGTCGCATGTCGGGCTCCGTTCCCAAGGTGTTCACCCCGCACCTGATCGACGGGCGCGAGACCCGCGTGGAAGACCTTCAGTCCGACCCGGCGACCGCCGCCCTGTTCAGTCAGCGCTCGCGGCAGCCGTTCTCGGTGTCTGGCGATATCGCCGAATACGCGGTCAACACGGCTCAGTCCGCGACGATGTGGCAGCCGTCTTTCGGCTACAACGGAGTGTTCATCGGTGGAAGCTACAGGCACGGGGCCTTCCTCTCGTCTCCTACGGACATCCCGGCGAACCCCAACGCCGTCCACTACGTGCAGCGGGTGAGCCAGGTTGTTTCCCCGGATCGCCTCATCGGCTTCGCGACTGCACGCGGCGCTGACATTGTCAATTCGGGAGCCTGGTGGAATTGGGGTGCCGCTCCGCCCAACGGCGGGTCGGTGCGGCCGGGGTATTGGCTGGTCACTCCGCCTCAGGCCAGCCTCAACTCCATCGCTTGGTCGGGATCGAACACGTTCAGCTCGCTATCCCTCCCGTCGACATGGGGCAACTTGGACTGCCGCGCCGGCAACAGCAAGGCGATGGTGGTGCAGCTGGACGGCAGCGGCCAGACGCTTTCAATCGATTCGCTGCGGGACATGCGGCGGTGGGCTAACCAGGCGACCAGTCGCGACTGGCGATGGACGGGTCAGCCGGCAACCCCTTAGTTCGCACTTTGTTAGCATTTCTTGCGCGCGCTGGCCGGTGTCGAGGATACTTGAACGGCAATGGATCTCTTGTAAACTGCTATGAGTGCACGTTCGTGCGCGGAGCTGCGCGTTCTGCTGCGGCTCCAAACGGCGGCTCATCCTGTGGTGGGCGTCAGACCGTTTCCCTGGTCCCTCGTGGGTCGGAGGTTCTTGTATGAATCGGATCAGACCGGATCGTGATCGGCGTGGCTTCACGCTGATCGAGTTGCTGGTGGTCATCGCGATCATCGCGCTGCTCGTGGCCATCCTGCTCCCTGCGCTGGCGCAGGCGCGCAAGGTCGCCAAGCTGACGCGCGAGCTCGCCGCGGGCCACGACTTCATGAACGCCCAGGCGATGTACTCCGCCGAGAGCAAGGACCGGATCATGCCCGCCGGCCTGGCGTGGCCGTGGGCCCACCACACCGCCGGCGCTGAGCGCCACTGGATGACGCCCAACGACTACTACACCAACAACCCCAACGTCTACCTCGGCGGCGGCGTGGTGAAGGTGTGGACGTGGGTGTTCTACGCCGGCACCGGCGTCGCGCCGACGGCGATCCAGATCGACCCGCGCACCTACGAGGATTTCAACGGCCGCCCGGTCGAGACG
>DASPMT010000323.1:0-14862 GCA_035626935.1 Phycisphaerales bacterium
AGTACTCGGTTTCAAACCAGACTTCCTTTGTCCAGAACAATCCGGGACAGGTCACAATAACCTACGCCGAGCCGGTGGGGGGCATCGCCAACGCGCTGCTCTTTACGTTCGTCTACACGCTCACTGGGGAAGCTGCGGGCCCCGACACCGCCGTGGTCATCATCGACTTCACCGTTCAGAACACGTCGGCGGGCACGCTGAGCGCGGCGCTGTTCAACTTCATCAACCTGAACGCCGGCGGGTTCCAGTACCCCGGCGGCGCTCCCGCGTACTCCGACGATACGTGGTCGTACCAGTCTTTTCCGGCGTACTCCGAGTACCGCGTGAACCAGTCTCCGGCCGAATCGACTCCCTTTTTGACATTCGGGGCGCTGGGAGACGCGAGCGTCCAAAACGACAGATGGGGCGGCGCCGGATCGAGCCCGTCTTTCTCGCGGGCGACGTTCCTGAACACCACCACTCAGGACCTGCCGAAGCTCAACGCTGAGCCATCGCCGATGTCGTCCGCCGGCATCGAGTGGAACGGCGCCATCCAATGGACCCGGAGCCTCGAGCCCGGCGCGTCGTTCTCCGGCACCGTGTATGTCGGTTACAACACGGGGGCGCCCGTCACTCCGCCCTGCCCCGCCGACCTCGGCCGGCAGGGCGGCATCCCCGGCTCAGACGGGTCCCTCGACAACAACGACTTTGTCGCCTTCATAGACGCGTTCTTCGCGCACGGCGCGGCGGCCGACCTGGGAAGCCAAGGCGGCGTCGCCGGGCCCGACGGCGCGTGGGACAACAACGACTTTGTCGTCTTTATCGATCTGTTCTTCGCCGGGTGCTGAGTGCCGTCGGCCTCTCGATCGCCGTTTTCTTTCAAAGGAAGAACATGAGAATCACAGAAGCGTTCGCTATCGCGGCAGTGACAGGGACGGCGGCGGCTGCGTCGGCGCAGACGAGTTACCTCAGTCTGTGGGACAGCAACTTCCGCTACCAAGTCGCGCAGATCACCCCGTCCGGCAACGGCAGCCGTACGAACACCACGATGGGCTCGGGAACACAGATCTTCCCCACGGAGTCCTGGCCGACGGGCTACGCGCCCCAGACTGACCCGAACAACCACACGTGGGTCGGCAACGAGAGCCCGCGCTGGGCGTGCACGCAGCACTGGTGGTGGTACCGCGGCTCGGGGGACACGCGTGAGTACTCGGTCTCCAACCAGACCTCGTACGTGCAGCATTCGCCTGGCCGGTTGACGATGACGTACTCCGAGCCCGTGGGAGGCACCGCCAACGCGCTGCTGTTCACCTTTGTCTACACCCTTACGGGCGAGGCCGCGGGCCCGGACACGGCCGTGCTCACGGTCGACTTCACGATCCAGAACACCTCGGCAAGCACGCTGAGCGCCACGCTGTTCAACTTCATCAACCTGAACGCGGGCGGTCTGCAGTATCCAGACGGCACCCCGGCGCACTCCGACGACCCTTGGTCGTACCAGTCGTTCGCCGGGTACTCCGAGTACCGCGTGAACCAGTCGGTGACCACGGCGGCACCGTTCCTGACGTTCGGCGCGCTCGGTGACGCGACTGTCCAGAATGACCGATGGGGTGGCACGGGGTCGAGCCCCGCCTTCTCACGCGTGAGCTTCGGAAACACCACCATCCAAGAAATGCCCCGGCTCAACTCCGAATCGTCTCCGATGTCAGCGACGGGGACCGAATGGAGCGGCGGCATCCAATGGACCCGCAGCCTCGAGCCGGGCGCCGTGTTCTCAGGCACCGTGTACGTCGGGTACAACACGACGGCGCCGGTCACGCCCCCCTGCCTCGCCGACCTCGGCCAGCAGGGCGGCATCCCTGGGGCGGACGGGTCCCTCGACAACAACGACTTCGTCGCATTTATCGACGCCTTTTTCGCGCACGGCGAGCCGGCCGATCTGGGGAGCCAGGGCGGTATCGCAGGGTCCGACGGTGCGTGGGACAACAACGACTTCGTCGTCTTCATTGACCTGTTCTTTGCCGGCTGTTGATCTTCCGCCTCTCGTCTTCGCCCGGAGTGATTCGCATGGCCTCGATCCGAGCCCGCCTTCTGTGCGTCGCCTGCCTGCTGTTCGCCGCGATCGTCGCCGTCCGACCCGCCGCCGCTCAGTGCCGCGGGTGGCAGCCCGGCGACGGCTTTCTGGGGGCGGAGAATCAGATCTTCATGAGCCTGACCTGGGATCCCGATGGCCCGGGTCCGCAGGGCGAACTGCTCGTCATCAGCGGCCAATTCGAAGCCGTCGGGACGGAGCCGTACAACTTCATCGCGGCGTTCGACGGTGAGCGGTTCCTGCCTCTGGGCGACAACTTCTTCACCGTCGAACCGGCGATCTACGTTCACAACGGCGACCTGTACGGAGGCGGAGCCTGGTACGACGCGGGCAACCAGCTCCACCGCGGCGTCGTGCGGTTCAACGCCGCTGCGTTCCAGTGGGAGCAGATCGGCGCCGACTTCGACGACCTGCCCGCCACCCTCTCGACCTTTCAGGGGCAACTGATGGTCGGCGGCTTCTTCGGCTCCATCGGCGGCCTTCCCGCGAACCGCGTCGCGCGGTGGGACGGCTCGTCGTGGCAGCCGATGGGTTCGGGCCTGGGCGGTGTCGGCGATCAGTTCAGCCCCGTCGACATCGTCAGCTCGATCAAGGAGCACCAGGGCGTTCTCTACGCCGCGGGGTACTTCCACCTCAACGGCGACAACCAGGTCGTCGGCAGCTTTGCACGGTGGGACGGTTCGTCGTGGCTCCCTGTCGGCACCGGTGGCGTTCCGCCGGGCAACAACGTGTACAGCATGGACACCGATGGGCAGAAGCTCTACCTGGGCGGCGACTTCACCGACATCGGCGGCGTGGCGGCCTCGTTTATCGCGTCGTGGGATGGGGCGTCGTACGCGCCCGTCGGCGGCGGGACCAACACATGGGTCTATGACGTGCGGGCCGCGGCCCCGGGCCAGATCGTCGTGAGCGGCCTGTTCACACGCGTCGGCGGTTCGCTGACGACCCACCGCATCGCCAAGTGGGACGCGGCCGCGGGCGCGTGGAGCGCGTACGGAATGGGGTTCAACAACGACGTACTCACGACCGTCGAGTACAAGGGGCGGTTCTTCGCCTTCGGTCGCTTCTGGTACTCCGGGCATCAGCCGATGTCGTTCGCCGCCGAGTGGACCGGTACGGAGTGGCAGCCGTTGCTGGACCGCGGCGTCCTCGGGCAGGGAGCGGCGCAGGTCTACTCCCTGGGCACCTACCAGGGCTCGCTGATCGCGGGCGGCATCTTCCGCGCCCTTGATCAAGTGCCGCTGGCGAGCATCGCCCGCCGCGTCGGCGACGGGTGGCAGTCGCTCAACGCCCCGCTCCAGAACAGCTTCTCGCCCAACGCAAACCTGCACCCGGCGGTCTACGGGATGGCCGAGCTGAACGGGAAGCTCTACATCGGCGGCACGTGGATCAAGGTCGGCGCGGCCACCTCGATGTGCGTCGCCCAGTTCGACGGAACGACCTGGTCGGGCATGGGGAGCGGCGCCAACCACAACGTGCTGTGCGTCACCGCCCACAACAACAGCGTCTACTTCGGCGGGCTCTTCGGCAACATGAGCGGCGTGCCGGGGACCGGTTGCATCGCCCGGTGGGACGGCACGCAGTGGAGCAGCGTCGGCGGCGGCACAGGCGGCGCGGTCCACGCCATCGTCCCGCACGGGACTGACCTGATCGTCGGCGGCGGCTTCGCGACCGCGGGCGGCCAGCCGGCGAACAACATCGCGCGGTGGGACGGGGCGCAGTGGCACGCGATGGGCGACGGGTTCAACAACCCCATTAAGGCGACCGCCGTGTACAACGGTCAGATCTACGCCGGCGGCAAGTGGATCACGGCGTCGGGCTTGACGCCGATCCGCGGCGTCTCCCGCTGGAACGGCTCCGCCTGGGAGCAGGTCGGCTTCATGCCCGGCGAGTTCGACAACATCGAGGACATGGCGGTCTACAACGGGCGGCTCTACGTCTGCGGAACCTTCGCGACCGTCGACGGTCTCACTGTGAGCAACATCGCCTGCTGGGACGGCGCGTCGTGGGAGTCGCTCCGCGGCGGGATCAACGGCGACGTCTTCACGCTCAAGACCTTCGGCGGCGAGCTGTGCGTCGGCGGCACGACCTTCTCGCGCGTCGGCGGCGACGGCGTCTCCCCTTCGTTCGCCCGGTGGCGCGACGACGCGGGGCTTTACGTCGCTTCGCAGCCGATGGACGCGGCGAGCGCTCCCGGCGGGTCCGTTCAGTTCCACACCCGCGCCGGCGGCGCGGCCGACGGGGTGTCCTTCCAGTGGCGCCGCAACCTGCAGCCGCTCACCGACGGATCAGGCCCCTCGGGTGTTGTCGTCCAAGGGGCGACGGGTCGAACGCTCACCCTCATCGGCGTCCAGGCGGCCGACGCGGGCTCGTACGACTGCGTGCTGATGAACGCCTGCAACTCCGTGACGAGCGAGGCCGCGGCGATGACGGTCTCCGGCGGCGCCTGCCCGGCCGACATCGGTCAGGTCGGCGGCATCCCGGGGAACGACGGCATGCTTGACAACAACGACTTCGTCGTCTTCATCGACTACTTCTTCAGCGGCGACCCCCGCGCCGACCGCGGCGTGACAGGCGGCGTGCCGGGGACCGACGGCGTCTTCGACAACAACGACTTCGTGGTCTTCATCGACCAGTTCTTCAGCGGCTGCTGATCGTGCGCCGGACTGGCAGGCGGTCCTATTGACTGCGCCCGCCCCCCTCATTTAGAGGGCTGGCCGCGCGACCGCCGAGCCGGCTCAGCGGGCGGGGCTGGGCCGCCCAGTTTTTTTGCTACCCGATCCCCGGATCTGTGGTACGTTAAGAAGGTGGGGACGCTGCGCGCTGAAGAAAAGGACGCCAGGATGAGCTCAACCGCCCGTCGCCTGACACTCACCCTCCTTGCCGCCTCCATGTCGGCTTCGCCGATCTCCGCCGTATACGCCGACCCAATGGAGACGCAGAGCTTCGCTGGCCCATACAGCGTCTACATCAGCGGCGACCCATCGAACACCACCCTCAACGCGTCGTTTACTGCAGCGGGGTACGCCGCAGGCGGGGTGCGTATCGACCTGGTGGCTACCGGCCAGGCGGCCGGCACGCTGATCAGCGATGTCACGGTGCTTGTCACACCCCCCTTCGGCGAGCCGTTCGAGGTCTCCATGGGTGACCCGGACCCGCTCATCGGCTCCGTCGAGCTCTCGCGCATTGTCCCGCTCACGGCCGGCACAACCGTCGCGGGCACGTGGACATTCCGGTTCTACGACGCCTCTCAGCAGGGTGACGGTGTGTCGCCAGAGGCGTCGGTCAGCAACGTCAGCCTGTCGATCGAGACGGCGAGCACGCCGCCGTTCGTCACCGATCTGGGGCCGCTACCGCAGGGCAACACGGAACTGGCGAGCGAGTTCCACGGAGCCGGCTCAATCAACTGGTTCAAGTTCACGGTGGCCGCACTGGACGATATCGCCACACCGCGGTACCTCGACATCACCACGACTGGAACGTTCGCCGACAGCTACATCGGGCTGTACGACAACTTCGGGAGGCTCCGGGCAGTCGATGACGACTCGGGCACCGGGCGCGGTAGTTTTCTCTCTTTCGGCTACGGCGGCGGGCTGACCGTCGGCGGTGGGGGCCCGTCGGATGCGGCCGCCTACAGCGACGGACGGAGCGGTAAGCTCGGCGCGGGGACGTACTGGCTCGCGGTGTCGGAGTACGGCGGTGGTCCGCCGGTCTTCCACCCGGGCTGGAACGTCTCTCCTCCTCCCGAGGGCGCCGGGTTTACCTACACCCTGTTCATCGCGCTTGGCGCAACGCCCGGCGGGGGCTCGCCGCCGGCCGCCGAGTCGCTCGGCGCTCTGGCCTATGGCGCAACCGAATCAGCGGTGACCGGAAGCGGCGCGATCAACACGGGTCAGGTGGCCTGGTTCACCTTCACCACTGGGACCGTCTCCGCGAGCGCTGGGACGTACCTCGACATCGTCACGACCGCCGCGACCACCGTCGGCGACCCCGAGCTTGCCCTGTATACCGCGGGCGGCGTGCTCGCCGGCGCAGACGACGACGACGGTCCGGACGTCGCCTCCTTCCTCTCCTTTGGCGCAGGAGGCGGCTCGACCACTGGTGAGAGCCCGCTCGGCGCGGTGACGGTCAGCGACGGTCGGGACGGGAACCTCGCCGCCGGCGCCTACTACCTCGCCGGCGCAGAGTTCAACTCGGTCTTTCAGAACGCCTTCGCCGTAACGCAGGTCGGTGGGGAGGGCGGCGGCGCACTGGTTGTCCAGACCCGCAGCGGCGCACAGACCGTCGGCTGCGGGCCTGCCGACGTCGGAGGCACCGGCGGCGTCCCCGGGGCCGACGGCGCACTCGACAACAACGATTTCGTCGTGTACATCGATACGTTCTTCGCCCACGCCCCCGCGGCCGACATCGGGTCAACCGGCGGCGTGCCGGGCGCCGACGGGGCGTGGGACAACAACGACTTCGTCGTGTTCATCGACCAGTTCTTCAGCGGGTGCTGAAAGCGGGCTCGAGCCGGGTTGGTGAAGCGATCGTTCTGCGGTATGCTGTTGGTCCCGCCCGTTCCCCGCTCTTACGCAGCCGGAGTCCGCCGATGCACAGCTCCCACCAACCCTCGGGTGCTCTTGCCCTCGTTGCAACCTTGTTCCTTTGCCCGGCCGCCTTCGGCCAGACGTTCCAAGGGCTCGGCCCCATCGCGGGCGGGAGCAGCTCACAGAGTCAAGGTGTCAGCGCAGACGGTTCTGTAGTAATTGGCCTGGGGCAGGTGGGGGGGTTGAACCGACCTTTCCGCTGGACGCCCGGTGGCGGTGCCGTCAACCTCGGCGTGCTCGCCGGAGGAGAGATCGGCGCCGCACAGGCATCGGAAGTGAGCGACGACGGAGCGGTGGTCGTGGGGACCAGCGCGGCGGACGGCTCGATCGCCTCAAAGGCGTTCCGCTGGACGCAGACGGGCGGCATGGTGAACCTGGGGACGCTTGCGGGCGGAACGTCGAGCGTAGCCAATGGCGTGAGCGGCGACGGGCAGGTGGTCGTGGGGTACAGCACCTCCAGCGACGGGCAGCGTGCGTACAGATGGACGGCGACCGACGGCATGCAGGACCTGGGGACCCTGTCAGGGTTTACCGCGTCTCTTGCGCTCGGCGCCGACGCCGACGGTTCGGTGGTCGTGGGATATGCGCAGGTGACCGGCTCCGCACGCGCGCTGCGATGGGTCGACGGCGTGCTGGAGGATCTTGGCCTGGTGAACGGCTACGCCAGCTCGTACGGCTACGCGTGCAGCGTCGACGGGTCCGTCGTGGTAGGGCGCGTGTTCGACATCGGGCTTGGGGGGCAGATGTGCCGCTGGACCCAGGCGGGCGGCATGCAGGAGATCGGGCGCCTTGACGGCGCCACGACCGCGTTCGCCTACGGTGTGAGCGGAGATGGCTCGGTGGTCGTAGGGATGAGCCAGTTCACCGGCGCCGGCAACCGGCGCGCAACGATGTGGACAGAGGCCTCGGGTGTGCGCGACCTCAACGTCTACCTCCCGACGATCGGCATCGACCTGACAGGGTGGGTCCTCACCGACGCCACCGACGTCAGCCCAGACGGCACGCGGATCGTCGGCTACGGCGTGCACGGCGGCGTGACCGAAGCGTGGATCGCCACGCTTCCGCCGGCGCTCTGCCCCGCGGACCTGGGCGCTACCGGCGGCGTGCCCGGCGGCGACGGCGTGCTCAACAACAACGACTTCGTCGTCTTCATCGACTACTTCTTCGCTCAGAACCCGCTGGCCGACCGCGGCAGCACGGGCGGCGTGCCCGGCGCAGACGCCCAGTGGAACAACAACGACTTCGTCGTGTTCATCGACCAGTTCTTCGCCGGTTGCTAAAGGGCTCAGCGTTGCGGCGCCGCTCCGCTCCGGTCGGATTGGGCGGTCCGCCGCCGGCGCGTCAGGCCGTCGGTCGTTCCGGCAACCCGAACGCCATGGTGTACTGCACGCCCACCACCGGATAGCGGGCGTCGCACCGGTAGACGCGGAACTTCGACTGGTCCCAGCCGCGCTGCTCGCAGGTCCAATGTAGCAGGTCCAGGTACCGCGGCGTCTCGGCGACGCGGCAACAATCAACACCGCGGCCGATCAGCCGGGCGGTGTCGAGCATGTCCACCCGGTCGGGGTTGCGAGCCGGCTCGTTGACGCTCGCGGTCCCGCGGACGCACGTCTCGTAGAGCAGCAGCTCCGGGTCTCTTCCCGGCCACACATCCTCGTGCAGCAGGACGTCGAGCACCAGCCGCTGCGTCGGCACCTCGAGCACTTCCATGTGCGCCGCCCGGTCACCTGGGAACCGGGCCCAGCGCCGGAAGAGCCCCGGCGAGTAAACGCCGAAGAACGAATCGCCCGCGGCGCTTGCGCCCAGCGCCGTGCCGACAAGCTGAAACGCGGCCGACGATCCCCGACGAACCACCCGCAGATCAAGTGGCTCGCCGCGGCTGAACGCCGGCAGCAACTCGTGAGGCAGTTCTTCGCCGGCGATGGGACGGCCGTCGATCGTGAAGTTCGGCCGCCCCGCCGTGTCGCCCCGCCGGTCGTAGGTCGCAACCGTGAGTGAGACCGCGGGGCGCAGGCGCTGTATGCCGATCAGGCCCTGCAGGGCCACGGCGTCGTAGCGGTCCGCGTCGGCGCCCGGCGCGATCAGCCCTGCGTTCACCAGTGTCCGGCACTCCAGCCCGCGGAGGTTGGCCGACGCGCGGAAGGCCATCTGGCGGGACGCGAACTCGAAGCGCTCGCGCGCCTCCGGGAGCCAGGCGCTGGCCATCGCGTCAAGCGCGTGCCGCCCGCCGAGTTCGTCCTGCAGGAACTCCTCGAACGCGCTGATCGCCGCGTCGAAGGTCTTGATCGCCAAGGCGTCTCCCGACCTCGACTTGGCTCCCCTGCTCAGCCGGCGCAACGACTCAACCCCGGGCATGTAGTACGCGACGGCCATCGGGTCACGTTTGGAGAGCGCCGAAAGGAAGCGGCTGGCGATGTCTTTGTTGACTCCCGCCGCCTTGATGAGGTCCGATGACGTCCGAACGGGGGACCGCAGTGAGCCCAGCAGGGCTTCGCCGGACGTCGCCAGCATGCGCCCGACCACGACCATCCGTTCTCCGGCTTCCGGCGGGGACCCGACCGGAGCTGCAGTGGTTTGCCTGGAGTGAGAGTCGGGCATTCCTTGCAGCTTACAGGCTGAAATCCTGTGCGTCAATGAATTCGCAATGCGAAATCATTGCAAATGGGTTGCACGGCGCCAAAGCGTGCGGTACGTTGACTCTGTCGTCCGAGTTGCCAACTGAGGCAAGAGCCCATCCGACAGACGAACTTCAAGGGAAAACCGACCATGTGCGTGAACCACCAGCGCGTTTCGACCGGAGCAACGAGGCGTTTTGCTGTCGCTGCGGCCCTGTGCGCCGGTGGCGTAGCCAGCACCGCCTCGGCCCAGTGGACGGTGATCAATCTTCATCCCGCCGGCGCCGTGTCCTCTGAAGCTCGCGCCGTCCATGGCGCACAGCAGGTCGGCATGACTGGGGCGACGCAAGGGGCCATCCTTTGGAGCGGGTCCAGCGCGTCCGCACTGCGGCTTGAGCCGGCCGGTAGCCAATCGGCCGTGGCTAACGGGGCGGCTAGCGGAAGACAGTCCGGCAGCATCGGCGTCGGGTCCGGCGTGGCGCTCCGTACGCACGCGGCCCTCTGGAGCGGGACGCCCGGCTCGCTGGTGGACCTTCACCCCGGACCTGAAACGGCTGTCCATTCGATGATCGCGAGCATGGACCAGTTCACGCAGGTCGGTTCGTTCCTGGCGCCCGACAACGGCGGCGGAACGTTCGGCACGGGCAGGCCCTGCATGTGGAGCGGCACGGCCGCGTCGTTCATCGACCTCACGCCAGCGGGCTTCGGCTCGGGCGAAGCACGAGGCGCCTTCGGCAACCAGCAAGTCGGCGCGACGTTTGACAATTTCCTAGGCTCCGCGTGCATGTGGTACGGCACGGCTGAGAGCTTCGTGAGTCTGAACCCGGAGGTCGCCCTCTTTTCGGCGGCGCAGTGCACCGACGGCGTCCACCAGTACGGGGTCGTGGGCATCCTCGAGCCGATCCCGGGCCTGTTTCCGGCACGCTGGAGCGGCACCGCCGAGTCGTACGAAGTCCTCGACATCCCCTCGCCGGAATCCCGTTGGGGAGAGGTCCACGCGGTCGACAGCGGGTATGCCGTCGGCTACGTCACCGACAACGACGGCCTGTCCAACTCCCGCGCCTGCGTCTGGACCGGCGAGAACGCCGACTTCGCCGACATCCACGTTCACCTGCCCGCCAACCTCACCGAGTCCAACGCCTTGGGCGTGTGGCGCCACGCCCCCTCGGGCACCGCGTACATCGTCGGATACGGCCTCAACAGCGGCACGGGTCAGCGCGAGGCAATCATGTGGGTCAACGGCGAGGGGACCAACCTGATCACCAGCGCCGCTGCGCCGGCGGACAATTCCGCCGCCGCCGGCCAGCCGATGACCTACTCCGTCCGCGTCGTCAACGCGGGCCCGGTCGCCTCCGGCCCTGTTACGCTGACGGTCGCGCTGCCGGCCTCCGGTGTCGCAGCATACGACGACGCCACGCCGTCGCCGGCCACCGTGGGTCTGTCGCAGCTTACGTTCTCGCTGCCGTCGCTCGCCGGGTCCGGCGGGACGACGGACGTGTCGATCACCCTTACGGCGATGGCCGAGGGTGCAACCGCGGTCCTGACGGCGACGGCCTCGTCGGCGTCGGAGGCTGACCCCACGAACAACAGCGATTCCGCGTGGTCGAAGATCCAGGGGACGCCGTGCGCGGCCGACCTTGGCATGCAGGGCGGCGTCGCCGGGCAGGACGGCGCGCTGGACAACAACGACTTTGTCGTCTTCATCAACCACTTCTTCGGGCACGACACCCGCGCTGATGTCGGCGTTCAGGGCGGCGTTCCGGGGCGGGACGGTGCGTTCGACAACAACGACTTTGTCGTCTTCATCGATCTGTTCTTCGGAGGCTGCTGAGCGGTCGTTCTCGGGCAGGTCCGCCGGTGTGGGACGGCGGGGAAGCGATCGACCCGGCTGCCGCGCCTGCCCCCGCACGAGGGGGCAGGCGCGTTGAGCGGTGCCCCGCTGGTTGAAAGGGAGGGCCGGTCGGTACACGCGATCGTGTAGACTGCCCGGTGCCGTGCCGAGCAATCCTCCTCAACCGCCGCCTGGTTCTCCGCCCGCCTCTCCAGCGCTCCTGGCAACGCGGACAACGACGAAGCTGCTCGATGCGCTGAGAGACCACGCCAACGAGCCGGTGTGGGCGCAGCTCGACGCCCGGTACCGACCGGTCATCGCGGGACTGGCGCGCCGCCTGGGCGCCACCGGCGCCGACGCGGAGGATGTGGCGCAGCAGACACTCGCTGAGTTCGTGCAGGCCTACAGGCTTGGACGCTACGACCGGGGCAAGGGTCGGCTGAGCTCGTGGATCCTGGGGATCGCCCGCAACACGGCGCTCGCCACGGTGCGGAAACGCCGACGAGAGAGCGGAGGCGGCGGCGAGCAGGCCATGGCCGACGACGATCAGGCGCTGCGCCAAGCGTGGATCGACGAGCGAGACCGCGTCATCCTTCTCCGTGCGCTTGGCGTGCTCCGCGACGAATCGGCGATCGACGACCGCACGCTCACGGCGTTCGAGCTCGTCGCGCTCCGCGGCGTGCCGGCGGCGGAAGTAGGGGCCCAGTGCGGCATGAGCGTCGATCAGGTCTACGTCGCCCGCAGCCGCGTAACCAAGAGCTTGCGGGCAGAGGTGCAGCGGATGACCGAGGCCTTTGAGGAGGACGCCTGAGTGGACACCCGTTCCGCGCTCTGTCTCGACGAGGCCGCGGTGCTGCGCGTCGCACGCGGGGAGGGTTCGCGGGCGGAAACAGACCACGCGCGCATCTGCACGCCGTGCGCGGCGCTGGTCGACGATGCGCGGACCGAGCAGGAGTTTCTCGGGAGGGCCCGCGGCCTGCTGGGCGACGACCTGGGTCCGATCGGGGCCCCGCGCCTGGCCGGGTACAGGCCGCTGGGGGTCATCAGCGCCGGGGCGCAGGGCGTCGTGTATCAGGCCCGTCAGGAGTCGACGCAGCGCATTGTCGCGATCAAGGTGCTGGCCGCCGGCCCCGAGGACACGAAGGACGGGTCGCAACCGTCCGACCAGCACGGCACGGCGTCGGCGACGCGGCGACGGCTCCGGGCGGAGCGCGAGGTCGAGATCATCGCCCGCCTTCGTCACCCCAACATCGTCGCCGTTCACGAGTCGCGCACCGTCGGCGGTGGCGGAGGGGCCGCGGGAGCGGGTTGTGCATCGGCAGGTCGCGTCGCCCTGGTGATGGAGTACGTGGACGGCCTCCCTCTTGACAAGTGGACGCCGCCCAACGCCCAGTCGGAGGCTGAGAGGCTTCGCGCCGTGCTCAGGGTCTTTGTCGCGGTGTGCGCCGGTGTCCACCACGCCCACCTTAACGGCGTCATCCACCGCGACCTGAAGCCCGACAACATCCTCGTCACGCCGGAGGGGCGTCCGGTCATCCTGGACTTCGGCATCGCCAAGCTGCACGCCGTCGCCGGCGCCGGCGGTCTGCGTTCAACCGCGACGGGCGACTTTGCCGGCACCCCGGCGTACGCCTCCCCCGAGCAGGTCTCCGGAAAGCCCGACGAGATCGACGCCTTGACCGACGTCTATTCGCTCGGCGTCATTCTCTACAGGCTGGTCTGCCGGGCTCTCCCGTACGACCTCGGCGAGTCGATCTTCGAGGCGGCGCGGGTGATCAACGCCGTGCAGCCCGTTCCTCCGCGCCGGCGGGACCCGTCGGTGCAGCGCGACCTTGAGGCCGTCATCCTCCGCGCGCTCCGCAAGGAAAAGCCGGCGCGCTACCAGTCGGCCGCGGCGCTGGGGCAGGACGTCGACCGCTTCCTGGCGGGCGAGCCGGTCGAGGCGCGCAGCGAGAGCGGGTGGTACCTGCTGCGCAAGGCCGTCATGGTCAACCGCAGGCGGCTCGGGCTGGCCGCCGCGGCCGCAGCGCTGGTCGTCGGTGCGGGGGCCGCGGTGGCGGTGAGCGCGTCGAGCGCGCGATCGTCCGCGAAACTGGCGGAGTCGCGCCGGCAACAGGCCCGGGCCGAGCACGTGCGGGCCCGGGCAGTCACCGAGCTGCTCCGCGAGGCGATGCCCAACCTCGACCCCCAGCGCCCCGAGCTGAGCACCGTCATCGGAAAGGGCCTCAGCCGCCTCTACTACAGGCTCGAGACGGGCGCCTTCGCCGACGACCCCGAGGTCGACCAGGAGATCCGTCGCCTGTGGGGCGGCGTCTACACCGGGTTCGGTGGCAAGGCCGCGACGCAGGTTGAATACGCGGAAGTGTCGCTGCGCCACGGGCTGGTGCGGCTGCGCGAGCAGCACCGCGGTCCTGACGGGCACCCCGAGATCGCTTCGTCGCTGCACCAGCTCGCGGGCGTGCTCCTGGTACGCAACCGCTACAGCGAGGCGGAGGCGTCATGCCGTGAGGCGCTGGCGATGCGCGAGCGATTGCTGGGCGCAGGCAGCCTGTTCACCTGCGAATCGTCCGCGCTGCTGGCGCGCGTGCTGCTGGCCCGCGGTGGGCGTGCGGCGTCGGAAGCGCAGGCCGACGCCGCGCTGGCCGGCCTTGAGCCGCTCCCCGCCGGCGAGACCGACCACCTGATCGCGTCGATGCTCGCGCTCAAGGCGCGACTCCGCGTCGACGAGCGCGGCTTCCAGGCTGCCGAGCCGCTGGTGCGGTCGGCCCTCGTGCGTCGGCTCCGGTCGCTCCCCGTCGACGACCCGGAGGTCGCCGCGTCGCTGGCGGACGCCGCCGAGCTCGCCGAGAAGGCGCCGGCGCTCGGGTTCTGCGCAGAGCTCCGCGAAGCATGGCGCATGCCCGGAGCGGACGCCGCCGCCCTCGCCGCGGCGGTGCGGCGCGACATCCCGGTAGTCCGTGCTCCATCGAGCGGCGACAGCCTCACGCCGGTGGAGAACGGACGCACAGACGCCCTCGGCAGGATCGTCCGCCTGCAAGAGCTGCTGCTCGGCAAGGGGCGCGGCGCCGCAGTGGCCCTGGTCGGCACGCTGCTGATGCAGGTTGACGCGGCGACCGCCGAAGCACGGCTCGAAGACCGCGCAAACGCCGCGCTGCGAGCGGCTGAGATCGTCAGCGAGCACCTGGGGCCCAGCCACTTCGCGGTCCTGGTCTGCATCCAGGACGCCGCGGTCGCGCTGGTCTTTGCGGGGCACGCGGAGCGCGCCATCGAGCTCGCGCACCGTTCGGTCGCGATCTGGGAGGCCGTCCCCGACCATTCGCGCGACCGCCTGATGACGGCCAACGCGCACCGCTACCTGCTCTGGTTCCTCAACCTGGCGGGGCGTCACAGAGAGGCCGTCGATCAAGGCGGCAGGACGATCGAGATGTTCAAGGATGTGGTCGGGCCTGACCACCACATTGTCGCCTTCTGTGAAGGGATCGTTGCGTCGAGCCTGCTGGAACTCGGCGACGCCGAGGGCGCCGACAGGCACTCGCGCCGGGCCGTGGAGATCGCCGCAGCCTCGGCCGCGACGCCGCTGGACCAGGCCGCCCACATCCTTTACATGCGCGGACACGTCCTTCACAAGTCGGGCGCCGGGGCGCCGGGCGAGGCCCGCGCCCTGCTGGAGCGAGCCTGGAGCGACTACTACCACCGCGTCGGCCCTGCCTACGCGGGTCAGTTCACGCTGATCCGCGACATGATCGAGATCTGCGC
>DASPMT010000324.1:0-13796 GCA_035626935.1 Phycisphaerales bacterium
GCTTCAGATCCCCGCCGGTCGGGAGCGTGTCGTCGCCCTCTGGTGAGGCGCCCGCGTCGCGCCGGTCGATCGCCACCATCGTCGCGGCGTCGCGGATCAGGCCCTCGGTCAGGTTCATCACCGTCTCCACGTCGCCGAAGGCGTGGTACGCCTCGAGCATCGTGAACTCGGGGTTGTGCTGCTTGTCGAGCCCCTCGTTGCGGAAGTTCCGGTTGATCTCGTACACCCGCGGCATTCCGCCCACCAGCAGCCGCTTGAGGTAGAGCTCCGGCGCGATCCGCATGAAGAGCTTGATGTCCAGCGCGTTCATGTGCGTCACGAACGGGCGGGCCGCGGCGCCGCCGGCGAGCACCTGCAGCATCGGCGTCTCCACCTCGAGGTAGGAGCGCTCGTCCATGAACCTCCGGATCCGCGCGACGATCCGCGAGCGGAGCTGGAAGACGCCCATCGTCTCCGGCGTGGCCCACATGTCGACGTACCGGTGCCTGTAGCGCGCTTCAACGTCGGTCAGGCCCGCGTGTTTCTCGGGCGGCGGGGTCAGGCACTTGGCGGCCAAGCCGAAGCCGTCGCACCAGACCGTCACCTCTCCCTTCTGGGTCTTCATCACGCGGCCGGTGGCCGTCACGACGTCACCCAGGTCGATTGCCTTTCCGAGCGCAAAGTCCTTCTCTGCCACATCGCGCGCAGAAACGGCGATCTGCAGGTCGCCTGTCGCGTCGCGCAGGGTCATCCAGATCAGCTTGCCGCCGTCGCGGTGCAGCACGATCCGGCCCGCAACCGCCACCCGCGCCCGTCCGTCGGTGTAACCAGCCGGCGGCGTCTTCCCCGCCGCGGCGTGCGCATCGTCGGCGGCCTGGCTGTGCTTGGCGCGAGCCTGCGCGAGGGTCATCAGCCCGTCGACGCGCTCGCCGTAGGGGGCGAACCCCAACTCCTTGGCGGCGTCGCGGTTGGCGCGGCGCTGAGCCTCGAGGTGGTGGATGGAGGGGGTCTGTGCGGCGTCTTCTGACATAGGCCGCGATGGTATCAGTGCGGGGCGCGGCAACGTCTGCCGAGTGCGCGACAGGATCCGCTGCGGTGTTTACCGCCGCCAACGCAAGCAGCCCGCCGACACTTTCGTGCAGGCGGGCCGCTGTGGGGGAAATGAAGACTGTTTACCCGTCCCCGCGCCGTTCTTACGCGGCGCTCCCGGATGAGGTTGCGTGTTACGTGCCGGCGTAGCAGGGCGTCGGGTTGCCCGGGCCGCCCGACGGCGTCGGGGCGGTGCCGCGCGACTCGAGACGCTTGAGCATCTCCTCGAGACGCTTGAGCTGCGATTCCATCGCGTCCAGGCGCTCCTGCAGTCTGGTGGTCCCTTCGGCCGGGTTGACAAACAACAGCGGATCGCCGACCCCGCCGCGCGGGACCGCCATTCTGAGCCGATCCTTCAAGGCCTCGACGTCGACACGCTTGTTGAAGCCTTCGGCGCCGAACTTCTCGGTCCAACCCTGCGCCATCGTCGGGGCGTACGCCGGGAACTTCTTGCTGTCGAACGCCTCAAGCGTCACGTCGAGCTTCACGCGGCTCCCCTGACGGGCCACCTCGAGGGCGACCTTGTCGCCGGGCGCCTTGCCCTTCATCACATCGCGGATCCCCTCGGTGCCGGTGGCGGACTTCCCGTCGATCGACACGATGATGTCCTTGGGCTGCAGGCCCGCCTTGGCGGCGGGAAGCCCCTCGGGCACGGTCTGGATCACCGCGTACTCACCCTCGGGGAGGCCGAGCTGCTCGACGAGCTCGTCGTCGGCGTTGTCCATCGTGATGCCGAGCATCACCTTGGGCGTCTCGATCTCCATCACCCCAGGCCAGGTGATCCCCGGAGGCACCGGCGGCACGGGAGGAATCGGCGCGATCGCCGGCACGCCGCGGAAGGAACGGACCGTGACGTCCATCTCCGGCCACTCTTCCTTGAGCACCGTGGCGCCCGAGCCGTCACGCACCTCGATCATGCCGTTCTTCACGGTTACGTCGTCGTCATCGACCGCCTTGCCGTTGATCGTCGCCTTGATCTTGCCGTCGCGCTCCTCGACGCGGATGTCGCGCCCGTTTTCCTTCACGCGGAGCACGCGCTGAGGCCCGTCGCCGTCGGCGAACAGGGTCAGCGTCGTGGGCTCGCCGCCGGCGGCGATCTTCGCGTTGTAGCGGTTGAGCGCCTGGGCGGGCCTGTAGATGCGCGTCTGGTACGTCGACCCCAGGCGGTCGCCGTTGAACGTCGTCACCGCGGGCATCGTCAGGCCGTACCCCTGCGGGCGGCTGACGACGATGGTGCGGTCAAGCTGCTGCTGAGCCGGGTCCGCCGAGCCCTCCTCTGGCGGGCACGCACGGGCGGTGCGGTCCGCGGCGCAGCCGGCAAGGCCTGCCGCGATCACCAGCGCCACCACACTCTGCCGACGATTGAGTTCCATCATGGTTTGCTCCTTCACAAGAGATGCGCTCGCGTCGCGCTTCCGTCGCGTGCGCGCACGGCGCGGCTGGGTTTACATCGCCCCGGCCGGCCTGGTGACCGGCATCGAGGTCGGCACGATCACCGGACGTCCCTGGTCATCCGTGCCGAGTTTGTACAGATCGTCAACGATCGCGCGCTCGATGAGCTGCCGCATGTAGAGCACTTCGTACCCCTTGCCGTCGCTCGACGGCCGCGTCTCCAGCACCAGACGCTGCGGGAGTTCGCCCACCAGCGTTCCCTCCTTCGCCGCGCGCATCTTGTATCCGTTCATCAGGTCCGCCGAGGAGAAGGTGTCCAGGGCCGGCGTGCCGAGGCCAGCGGACTGCGTCGTCGGGCTCGCGCCGCTGCCGGGGCGCAGCGCCACGCTGACCAGCCCCAACGCCATGCACGCCGCGACCAGCCACCCCAGACGCGCAGCGCGAACCGCCCGATCGTGCCGGCGCCCGGTGGCGGGCGAGAACGGGATCGGCTCGGGAGCGGCCGCCGCGACCTCGGTCAATTCGGCGCGCTCCCCCGCCAAGCCGATGACGCCGCCCAGAACATCCTGGTCGCTCGCGCTGGCGATCAGCCGGTCCCACGCGGCCGCACCTGCTTCGGTTGCCGTGGTCTCGCGGAGGCGCTGCCAGTCACGGGCGCGCGCCCGCCCATCGAGCAGGCGGGTGAAAAGCACATCCTGATCCAAGTTGGAATTGTCGTTCACCATCACCTTGGCTAGATGCGCCGGCGGCGCGGCCCCATCGTTTCGAAGCCCACCAAAGCGTAAAAACCCGCAAACACTGCCCACAAACACGGGGCGGCTCAACACACAAGATAGGGTTGTGTTTGGGGTTCCAGGTCTACTTCAGTCGCGCGCCGGCGAGCGTGGCGCTCTGCTTGCGTTCCAAGGCGTCGCGGAGCATCCGTCTGGCCCGGGCGATGCGGGTCTCGATCGTGGTCTCCGGGAGCTCCATGATCTGGCCGATCGCCCGATAACTCAGCCCCTGCACCGCTCGCAGCAGCAGCGGCTCGCTGTACTCCTCCGGGAGCGACCGGGCGGCGTCGAGCACGCGCTGCGCCTCTTCGCTCATCTGGCCCGGCAAGGTGGCGGTGGATGGTGCACCCGCTCCGGAGCCCGGTTGGCCAGCCCGCCCTTCCTCACCCATCATGGCGGCGTGTTGGGCGGTGTGGCGCTGGCGGACCTCATGTTTGCGCCCCGCCAGGCGAGCGGCGTTGACCGCCACCATGCGCAGCCACCCGCGGAAAGCGGCCTCGTCCTCCACGTCCTGCACCTTCTGACACAGGGTCGCGGCGACGTCCTGCAGGATGTCGTCCAACTCGGCCCGGGTGGGCTTGTGGGTGATGATCACGGCGGCGACCCAGCGGCGGTTCTCCGCCCACAGGGCGCGCAGCGCAGCCTCATCGCCTGCGCGGGCGAGCGCTACGAGCCGGTCGCCATGGTTTCCTCCCACTTGCACGCGTCGGTCCTCTAGATGCGCATACCACCGGGTGCCGCCCCGGTTGTCACGTTTCTTTGCCTCCGCGACCGATGCGCCCGGCAAACACGCGGTTGAATACGGCCGCCGCCCGCCGGCGGGTCGAAACACTCGGTTTCATGCGTCGGCGGCGCCCCTATGTCGGTCCTCCCTAAGGTCACCCGCCAATGCTGGACAAGGCCATCGAGCGGCGCAATAAAGACGGAGTCATGGGGCTGGGCGAACACCTGGAGGAGCTGCGCAAACGCGTGCTCCTGGCGGTGCTGGGGCTGCTGCCGATCTTCCTTGTCTGCCTGTACTTCGGCGACAAACTGGTGCGGATCGCGATCGAGCCGGCGTCGATGGCCCTTCGCGCGCAAGGCGAGCCCGCCAACTACCAGCTCAACAACGCCCTGGAGGGCTTCGGCGCGTACGTGAAGATCGCCGCGATCATCACTCTCTCGGTCGCCGGACCGTGGGTCATCTTCCAGCTCTGGAAGTTCATCGCGCCGGGCCTGTACGCCAAGGAGAGGCGGTTTGTCTACGTTCTGGCGCCCTTCAGCACGTTCATGGCCGTTGGCGGCCTCGCCTTCGCCTACTTCGTTGTGCTGAAGGTGATGTTCTCGTTCTTGATCGGCTTCAACGCGACTCTTGTCACCGAGCAGGTGATCACGGCGCCGCTGCCCCAGGGGACGACGCTGGTGTCGACGGTTTCCGTGCTCAAGCACGACCCTCCGGATCCCAAGGTTGGGATGGAGTGGGTGAACACCTCGCTCATGGAGCGACGGATCTGCATCGGCGAGAAGGACGGCAAGCCCGACATCGTCGGCCAGCCTCTGAGCCACTCGGGCTCGATCGCGCAGCAGTACCGGCTGAAGGAAACCCTCGATCAAGTCGTCATGACCTGCCTGGCCACCATCGCTGGCTTCCAGACCCCCGTGGTCGTGCTGCTGCTGGGGTGGGCGGGGATCGTCAACCCGCGCACGCTCTGGAAGTACTGGAAGCATGCGTTCGCGGTCTGCGCCGTGCTGGGCGCGGTGCTTACACCTTCTCCAGACCCCGGCAGCATGCTGCTGATCGCGGTGCCGATGTTCATGCTCTACCTGCTCGGGCTGGTGCTGGTGATCCTGTTCCCTGCCTCGCGCATCATGGGCGAGAAGCGTGAACCCACCCCCGAGCCGACATCAGAGGGCGAAGGCGGCGGGCCGTGACGGTCACGCCGGCGGATCACGCCGCGATGGCGCGTGCGCTGCAGCTGGCGCGGGCTGCGGCGGCGCTGGGCGAGGTGCCGATCGGCGCGGTCGTCTACAGGCTTGGGGACGGCGTGGTGATCGGCGAGGGGCACAACCGGCGCGAGAGCGACAGCGACCCGACGGCGCACGCGGAGGTCCTGGCGATCAAGGCCGCGGCGGCGGCGCAGGGCGACTGGCGGCTTGAAGGGTGCGGCCTCGCGGTGACACTGGAGCCGTGCCCGATGTGCGCCGGAGCGGTCGTTAACGCGCGCCTTGAGCGATTGGTCTTCGGCGCGGCCGACCCCAAGGCGGGCGCCTGCGGCACGCTGATGCGGCTCACCGAGGACCCGCGGCTGAACCACCGGGTGACGCCCGTCGGCGGGCTGATGGCGGAAGAGTCGGCGGCACTGCTGCGCGACTTCTTCCGCGGTCTGCGCGGGTAGCGGCGCCGTGCGCATCAGGTATCCTTGAGTAACTATGGCGGCGCGTGCCTCTTTTCTGATGGTGCTGCTGGTCGTCGGCGTGGCGGCGCTGGCATTGATTGTCACGCTCGCGGTCGTTCTTCGCAGACGAGCAAACAAACCGGTTGGAGGCCCTGTCTGCGGCGGGTGTGGCTACCAGCTTGCGCCGAACCCTGCCGGGCTGACCGTTTGCCCGGAGTGCGGCAAGGACTTCCTGAGCGTGGGGATCCTGACGCCGGAGCTGCAGCGCCGCCGCCAGGGTTCGCCGGTGGCAGCGCTGGGCGTTGCCTGGTTCATCCTGGTTGGCCTCGGCATGGTGCCGCTGCACGGGGAGCTGGTGAAGGCCTTCACCAGGATGGTGGCGACGGGCACCGCGACGGTGACGTCGAACGGCAGCGGGCCGATCAGCGGCATCAAGGCGGCGGCCCGGCGCGAGCAGATCGACGGCGAGCGAACGCCGCAATCGCTGGAGATCGAGGTGACGGTAACGAGCGGCGATGGCAAGGACGTCGAGTTCACCATCGACGGGAAAGCGCAGAAGATCGTCAAGGCACCAAAGGGGAGCGGGCTGGAAGGGGCGGCGTGGGACTTCGAAGCCGCGAGGAAGATGGTGGCGGCGGTGGCCTCTGAGGAAGACGCCGCCGCCGGCGTGCCCGAGAGGCTCAAGTCGATTGTTGACGACGCCAAGCAGAAATCGGCGGGCGGGGGCGCCTTCGGAACGACCGCGTTCTCGCAGACGTCGTCGATGTCAGGGTTCACCACGGCCGGGCGGTCACGGCGGTACGCGGAGTTCGGCTCATCATCGACCTACGGCGGGAGCCGATCGCCGCAGGTCTTTGTCGGGCCGCTGCGCGGCGCTCACTGGGTCGTGGTGATGTCCATCGCGCTCGGGCTGCTCTTGGCCTTCGGCGGGCTCTGGATCATTATCGCCCTCATGCGCGGCCGCCGCCACGGTTAGTTCTTGCCGACGCGCTCGATGACGAGCGTGGTGGCCGCCGTGCTCGGCTGTCCGCCCGTCAGGGATCCGCTGAGGGTGACCTTCTGCTCCATCTCGCACCGCACAAGCTCGCCCAGGCGCGTGTCCCACGAGTAGAGCCCCTTGTGCTCGGCGCTTTCGACGCCGACCGGCTTTGGAGAACCCGCCGTGCTCGAATGGCTCTCGGTGCGGCCGTTGAAATAGACCTTCGCGGTGTTTGACGAGTGGGAGCGGAGATCGTACTGCGTGGTCAGATTCAGGTCACCCAGCGGCCCGACGTTCAGGCTGTCGCGGTGCGTCCACTTCTCACCGACGCGCGCGGTGCCGTCAAACCCGGTGGATGAGTTGGTGGTGATGGGACCGAAGAGTCCGCCCAGGTCTTTCATCGCTTCGCCCGCGGGCACGCCTAACCCCGGCAGGATGGACGGCGAGAGCGTTTCGCCGCCCTTGACCGACGTGATCCTGCCGTCCTTGGCGATTTTCATCGCCATCGTCGTGCCGACCATCTTCTTGAAGTGCTCCGCGGCCATGCCGTCGATCGCGTCGAACGGATCGGCGGGCTTCTGCGGCGCCGGTCCCTTTGGCGGCGCTTTGGTGCTGTCGAAATCGACGCTGGTCAACGGGCTGTCGAGCTTCGCTCTCACGGTCTCGTAAACCACTTCCACCGTCGCCTCTCCCGACTCCTTGTCCACGCCCTTGACGGTCATCTTCAGACCGATGGTCTGCTCTAGGCGCGTCTTGGACGGGTCCTTGGGGTCCTCGGGGTTTGGCACAACCTGATCGCTGGTCTGCTTCATCGTGTAGCGGGTAACTTTGCCGAGCTCGAACTTCGGGCGCAGATCGACCCGACCCACCGCGGCGCGTGGCTGCTCGGCGGGTTGAGGCTTTGGATCGGTCTTGGTTGCGGGCTGATGAGCCAGCCCAGCGCCCGTCACGGCGCACAGAGCGAGCAGGGGAAGGCCAGAGCGGAAACGGATCATCGGCGGCTCCTTGCTGCACGTGCTGGCGATCGTAACACCGGGGTGGCTCTATCGGTTCGAAGACCGGCCGGTCCACGGTTGCAGAAAATGTTTGCAACCACTAGCCTCAACGCTCGTAGCGAGCTTCTATGGACACTGCGCCCAAGCCCCTTGCTCAGGATCCGTCGGCCAAGGCGCGTACCTGGCGGTTCCGCATCGTGAGTCGGGGCGCGCTCAAGCGCCTTGCGGTGCTGCTCGGCGCGATCGGCCTGCTCCTGTACGGCAGCTATTGGTACATGGTGTCGATGCCTGGTGCGAGCTTCAAGGGGTCGCTGCCGGCGGCGACGGCGGAGCAGCTGCGGAGCGCCAAGGAGATACAGGCCGATGTCGAGGCGCTCGCCTCGGGTGTGGGCAAGCGTTCGACCATGGACCCGCGCGGGATGGCCGAGGCGGCGAAGTGGATCATGGCCCGCATGGGCGCGGCTGGGTACGGCAAGCCCAACGAGTCGTTCGTCAAGCGCAACGCGCGGGTGCCCAACCTCGAGTACGTGATCCCCGCACAGGCGGGGTCGCCGGTGGCTCAGCAGGTGGTTGTGGTCGGCGCGCACTATGACACGTTCCAAGGGACGCCCGGCGCCGACGACAACGCCAGCGGCGTCGCGGGCGTGCTGGCCCTTGCGCGCGCTTTCGACAACCGGCCTCAAGCCCGCGAGCTGCGTCTGCTCTTCTTCGTCAACGAGGAGCCGCCGTCGTTTCAGACCGAAGACATGGGCTCATGGGTGTACGCGAAGCTCTGCCGCGCCAGGAAGGACGACATCGTCGCCATGCTGAGCCTTGAGACGATGGGGTTCTACACAAACGAGATCGGCTACCAGAAGTACCCGCCGCTGGTCGGGGGGCTCTACCCGGAGGAAGGGAACTTCATCGGCTTTGTCGGCAGCCTCGGCTCGCGGTCGCTCACCCGGCGGTGCGTGCGCGTGTTCCGCGAGCACGCGCAGTTTCCCAGCGAAGGCGCCGCGCTGCCGGGGTACTTCCCGGGTGTCGGCTGGAGCGACCAGTGGGCTTTCTGGAAGGAGGGTTACGCGGGTGTGATGGTCACCGACACCGCGCCGTTCCGCAACCCCCACTACCACCTGGCCAGCGACAAACCGTCGACACTCGATTACGACGCGATGAGCCGGGTGGTCGGCGGACTCGAGCGGGTGGTGGCCGACTTGGCGAACGACTAGTGGAGCGACGGAACCCCCGCGGGGGGCGTGAGCCGGCGCCGCAGCCGCGCCAGCCGCGACCATGCAAGCCCCAGCAGCAACACTCCGCCGAGCGTCCAAAGCCGTGTAGCGCCATGGCCTGCTCCATATGCGGCCCAAGCGAGCCCCAGCGCTCCAGCGCTCGCTTCAACCCACGTCCGGAGGGCGGCGGGCTGCTGCGTGCCACAGACGGCAATCAGCACGATGCACGGCAGGACCGACAGCCACGCGGCGCCCGGCGAGTTTGTTCCCAGCGCGGCAATCAGGATCACCGCTTGGGAAGCGATCAACGCCGCGGCGGCCGCACCGGCGGCGCGGGCCCCCGGAGGCGTGAGGGAGCGGAGGTACGGGTCGATGCACCCGATCAGGCGACCCAGAGCGGACCGCGCGGCCGACAGCGCCAGCACCGTGGTTGCCAGGGTTGCGCACGTCGCCGTGATGAACGGCACGACGTGCGATTCGCTTTTCGGCGCGTCGAGCGCAGCTGCGACCGCCATCGGACAGGAGAAGGAAAGGACGATCACCACCACTGCGACAACCCCGCTGCGCGAGGCGTTGCGGAGTGTGGTGAACCACCAGAGCCGGCGTCGCGCGCTGGCGATCAGCGGCCCGACCCAACGCAACTCCGCGGGGCTCAGCTCCAGCGCCCGCCGGAACGACTCCGCCGACTCTTCATGCAGGCCCTCCGACGAGCTCACCCAGCCGATATTGGCGTGCGTGCGTGCGTCGCCCGGGTGCAGCGCGCGGCAGTGGTACAACACCGCCTGCGCGCGCTTGCGGTAGCCGCCGTAATAGAGCGCGAGGCCCAGCGCGTTGAGCGCATCGGCGGAGTTGGGATCCAGCCGCACCGCTTCCTCGGCGTCGCGCTCCGCCTTGTGGTATTCACCGATCGAGTAGTAGCAGCTTGCGCGCTCGCTCCATGAGTGCGCGTGGTGCGGCGCCATGGCGACGGCGCGGTCGAGGTTCACGATCGCCCGCCGGTGCTGGCCGGCGGCCGAGAGCACCCAGCCGAGCACGTAGTGGTTCCACGGCTGGTCGGGCGCGGCCGCGACGCACTGACGCGCAGCCTTGATCGCCTTGTCGTGCCGGCCGGCCCCGCTCAGCGCGATGGCCAGCCCCCCGAGCGCGGAGGAGTTGCGGGGGGCAAGAGCGAGGGCGCTGGAGAAGCAGTCGACGGCGCTCGCGTGCCGGTGCACGTCGATCATCGCCCACCCGCGCCGGATGTGCCCCTCGGGTGTCTCCATGCCTCCCCGTTCCGTGTGGGCCGCGGGCGCCAGTCAGCCCCGGCCGCCGCGCAGACGCGACTCGAGCGACTGCACCTGCTGGCCGAACTCCGCGTCGGTTGTGCAGCGCTGCTGCACGATCTTCACGGCGTGCATGACCGTGGTGTGGTCGCGCCCGCCGAAGTAGCCGCCGATCTCCTCGAGGCTGAAGCGCGTGTTGCGGCGAGCCAGGTACATGCACAGCTGGCGGGGCAGCGCGACGGAGCGCTGGCGGCGTTTGCTCTGCATGTCCACCATCTTCACCCCGAAGAAGTCGGCCACGGCCTCGATGATCGTCGGGATCTGGACCGTCGGCTCCTCGGTCGGCTGGGCCTCACCCAGCGCGGCCTTCACCAGGTCCAGGTCGATCTCGCGCTTGTCGACCGTCGCCATCATCTGCAGCTTGATGACGGCCCCCTCGAGCTCGCGGATGTTGGTGTCGATGCGCTGGGCGATGCGCTGGGCAACGGGCTCGGTCAGCTCGAAGCCGCGCAGCCGGGCCTTGTTCTTGAGGATCTGCACGCGCGTCTCGAAGTCGGGCGGGCTCACCTCCGCCACCAGGCCGGACTTGAAGCGCGAGACCAGCCGGTCTTCAAGATCGGGGATCTCGTGCGGCGGCGCGTCGCTGGAGAGCACGATCTGCTTGCCGTTCTGGAACAGCGAGTTGAACGTGTGGAAGAACTCCTCCTGGGTGCGGTCGCGCTTGGCCAGGAAGTGGATGTCGTCGATCACGAGCACATCGACGTGGCGGAACTTATGGCGGAACAGGTGCATGGCCCCAGCCGCGACGGCGTCCATGAACTGCGTCATGAACCCCTCACACGAGGTGTAGTAGATCACCGCGTCGGGCCGCTGCGCCCTGATCGCCAGGCAGATCGCCTGCAGCAGGTGGGTCTTGCCCAGCCCGACGCCGCCGTGCACGAAAAACGGGTTGTAGTGCCGGCCGGGGTTAGAGGCGACCGCGAGGGCCGCGGCGTGCGCCAGGCGGTTTCCCGGCCCGACGACGAAACCGTCGAAGGCGTAGTCGGGGTTGAGGACGAGGCCGTCGTCGTACAGGTGCTCGAGGGTTTCCGGCGAGATCGACGCGTTGGGCGCCGGCCCGGGGACGAACTCACGCGGCGCCTCGCGGACGTTTTCGACCGGCGTGAGCTCTGCGGTCGGTGCGGGCGTGGACGGCCTGTGCACAGTGTGTGGAGGATCCGTGGACGGCGCAGGCTTGGGCTCCGGTTTCGGCGTCGCCGCCGGTTTGGGCGACGGTTCCACCGGCTCGTCGGGTCCGAGGAAGCGCACGGAGATGAGCCGGCCGGTGGCGGTCTGCGCCGCGTCGTTGAAGGGGCCCGAGCACGCCCTCTGGAGGTAGTCGCGGTGGATGAGCGAGTGGGCGCGCACGCGCAGCACGCCGCCGGCTACGCCGAGCGGCTCGAGCTGGTCGAACCACTGCCGGCAGATATCGGGCTTGTGGGCCCGCATGTGCTTGAGCAGCGTCGCCCAGATGTGAGCGTCCGGATCAACGCGTGAAGGCTTCATCTTGCCGCCGTGAACGCTCAACTCCACCTCCATCGAAGGGGTCCACGGTACGGGCATGTGCGTGTCCTGTCAATAGCGAAATCGCCCCGTATGCGCGGGCCGGCCCGACTTGCTTTTGTCGAGACCGAACGCTCGCGCGAAAGAAAACCGAGCGCCCTAGGGATAGCGGCCGCGCGCCACGGGTTAATCCGCGCAGATGAACGCGCACTCAGGAACGCGGCGGGAACGAACGTGAGGAGACGCGTCCCTCGCCGCCGTCGCGCGGGGGACGCCCGCGGAAGCCGCCGCGGCCGCCTCCGCCGCCCGCCGCGCCCTTCTGCTGCAACGGGTGCTCGCCCGCATCCATGAGCTGGCGCTCATACCGCTCGCGGTTCGCCTTCCCGTCTTGCAGGAAGTGGACGCGGTCCGCCTTGTCGCGCCCGAGCGACTTGATGAGGTTGCTCTTGGCGATCGCCAGGTTGGTCCGGCGCGAGACGTGCCCGATCACCATCGCCTTGCACTCGCAGACGCGGAGCCACTCGACAAGGTCGGAAACGTGCAGGTGCATGCCGATCTTGGCGCGCTCCTTGTCGTCGGGCTCGAAGAAGGTGCACTCGGTGAGGATGATCTGCGCCTTGCGCACGTCCTCGCGGAGCAGCGCCGCGCCCGGCGCGGTGTCGAAGATGTAGGCAACAAGCGGGATCTCGAGGAACCGCGTGATCTCCGTGCCGCGTTCCTTCAGCTCCGTCAGCTTCTCCTGCGGCAAGCCGACGTACTCGGGCTTGAGCTTCGAGCGGCGCTCGATGACGGTGTAGCCGCAGGTGGGGACGGTGTGCTCGAGGGTGATGGCGCGGAGGAAGACGTTGGGCTTGATCTGGAGCGTCCCCTCAGGCTCCAGCGGGTGGATCTTGAACGGCGTCTTCTGGCGCTCAAGATCGATGTACCCTTCCATCATCTTCTGGATGGCGGGGGCGATCGCCGCGGGGCAGACGATGTTGCCGGGCCCCATCCCCTGAAAGTTGCGCTGGCTGCACCAGTAAGCGAGCCCCCCGACGTGGTCCATGTGCCCGTGGGTGATGCACGCCCACTTGCACGGCAGCATCGAGCGCGGGCACGACCCCAGGTCGAAGACCACGTCGAGCTCGGGCACCATGATCGTCGTCGCCTCGCCGGCGACCGAGGAGCCGACGATGCGGTACGGCTCGATGTAGATGAAGTTGAGGGCGGGCTCTTTGGCGGGCGGTTTGGGGAGCACTGGCGAACTCCTGACGACGGGGCGGTTGGCCCGGCCGCGGGGGATGAGACGTCGAACGGGGACCGTGCTGGAGGGTGCGGTATCCCGAGTGTAGCGGCCGGGCCCATTTAGGGGGATGCCGGTGGCACGGCCGGCGAAAAGCCCGGCTGTGGGCGCCATCAGGCTCGGTGCTGCGGCACCAAATACCGTCCGGAGGCGCTCGCGGCTAAACATCACCCCTCAAAGCCGCAGACCTACCGGCCCCGTCTCAGGCGGGTTTGCGGATGATCCCGATCAGCTCCAGCAAAGACCGCTGGCTCTTGATGACCTTGCGCTTCCACGTCAGTGCCTTCCAGGCTACGCGGGTGGGCCCGGGGAAGTAGGCCTTGGCGCCGTCATGCTCGGCGAAGACGTATCGGGGCTTCTCGAACCCCAGCTGCTCGCAGGTCCGGTCGATCTGGCTCGGGCGGTTGAACTTGTACGCCGTGGGATAGTGGTACCCGTCGACGACGTGTCCGGGCCGCGCAATGCGGAGCACCGTCTCGTCGAGCTTGAGCATCCGCAGCGTGTTGGAGATCATCGCGAAGTAGTGGGCGCCGTTGACGGTGAGGAAGATGTACGTCCCCCCCGGCTTGAGCACCCGGTAGCACTTGCTCATGAACGCCTGCGGGTTCTGCACGTGCTCCATGACCATGCAGGAGTAGGCGAGGTCGATCGAGTTGTCGGGGATGTTGGCGTCCTCGAACAGTGCGTGCTGGAAGTTGGTGAACACCCCTTCGCGCGGCTTGATCCCTGTGTCAGGTTCCACGCCCCAGAACTCGTCGCTCTCGGCGACCACCCTCTTGAAGAGCTCGGGGTCGGTGCCGACGCCTTCGCCGCAGCCGATGTCCAGCACACGTCGCGGGCGCGGGTACGTGCGGGCGGTGTCGAGGACAAGGTCCATGAAGAACGCGTCGCGGTGCGACGGGTGGAGCAGGTTGTAGCTC
>DASPMT010000325.1:0-5467 GCA_035626935.1 Phycisphaerales bacterium
CATCACGTTCCGCCAGGTTGCGCCGGACAACCAGACGGCCAGCCAGATCATGATCGACGACGAGATGATCATGAACCTGACGGGCCAGCACTGGACGGCCTACCGCCAGATCCTGTCGCTGAGCAACAACGTCGCGTTCGACCCGTCGTCGACGGGCATGAGCGTCGGGCCTGAGTTCACGACCAACACGCTCGTGGGCGGGAACCGCGAGATGGTGAGCAGCGGCGGCCCCGGCGTTGCCAACGGCGCCATGTGGATGCCGGGCGCTGTCGGCGGCCTGCTGATCAACGTCAACCTGGGCGGTCAGGATGAGCCCGTTGTCTTCGTCCTGAAGGAGCTGCCCGTCCCGACCCCGGGCGCGGCTGCCCTGCTGGGCGCCGGTGCGCTGGCGCTTGGCCGTCGCCGCCGCTGATTGGACTTTCCACGCCTGACCGGATGAGCCCGGCGGTAGCGTGAAACGGTATTCGAGAGCGAGATTGCCTGACGCACGAGGCGGCCTTTTCGGCCGCCTCGTGCCTTTTGACAACGGGGGCCGGGCGGACTGTGGCTGTCAGTGTCCTGAAGGAATGGTTGAATGAGCCGGAGAGGCGGGTGGAGTGCTCGGTTTGGTATCTGAGGGGCCCATAACAGCCTCAGAAAGTTGCCACGGTTGCGCCCTTGGCGCATAGTGGTGTGTGCCGGGCACCCCCGGCGTGCGGGGGACGACATCCAGACCATGCGGGCCCGGGAAGGCCCGCGGTTTGTCGCGTCAACGCCCCGTCGAGTGAGAGCTCGACGGGGTGAGTTGTTTTTGGGCGCGTAAAGAAGGAACGCGGAGACGCGGAGGAGCGCGGAGGGGCAAAGCAAGGCAAAGGCGGTTTTACAACGAAGGGATCGAAGGTCGCGACGGGGAGATACTGGAACGGGTCGGGTGGTGGGGGGTCTGACGGGGGATGGGATTAACGCAGATCGCCTATGCCGCGGTTGGATGGACGGCGCTGGTTGCGGCCGCGCTCGCGCAGCCTGTTGAGAAGATTGCGAAAGCAACCCGGGTGGCGGTGCTGCACGTCGGGCCGGCGGGCGCGGGTGGGATGGATGATCTGGACGATCATGTGCTGAACATCACGGCCCCCGTCGAGGAAGTCGCACAGGCGGTGGAAGAGCTGAAGACCGTGGGCGCCGAAGTCGTCGTGTTGCGGATCAACAGTGGCGGCGGCTTGGGAGCCGACGTGCTCTTCCTGGACTTGATGGAGAAGTCGCTCGTGCCGCGGTTCCGTGTCGTTGCGTGGGTGCGCAACGCGTTCTGTGAGGCGGCGTTGCTTGGTCTTGCCGCGCCGGAACTCTGCATGACGACGGACGCGTCGATGAGTGCGATCGTGTCGTCGCCGTGGGCAACACCGAGAGACTCCGTGATGGTCAATTGGCTTAAGCAGGGCGAGCGGGCGGCCGCGATGGGCCGGCGGCCGCCGGCCATCGTGAAGGCGATGCAGGTGATCAGTCCGCTCTCCGTGACGGAACGGATGGGGGAGCGAAGGTTTTTTGGCGATGACAGCGGGGAAGTAGTGTTGAACCCGAAAGGGGAGGTCCTGCGGCTGGACGCCGCGAAGGGACTGTGGTGCGGCGTTTCGTTGTGCACAGTGGACACTCGGGCCGAGCTGGTGGCAGCGCTCAAACTCGAGAAGGTGGAGTGGGTGGGGGAGGAGATTGACCGTCGACTTCAAGAACGGTGCGAAAAGGCCCGGAAGGCGATGGCCCGCGCCTCCGAGCTGGTCCGTGGGATTGTCCTGCATGCGCGGGACTTGAACTCGGGAGTGCTGGACCCCGATGCGCGGACCGTCGCGCGCACTGCGCTGGCCAAACAATGGGAAGAGCTTTCGGCACTGAGGAGGGTGTGGCCGAGGGTTTCGGATTGGTGGTGTTCGTTGATGGGGCTGAGCTGGGAGGACGTTGCGGCAGCGGCGACGGAAGCTGCGCCCAAACTGCCGCCCAAGCGTGAACCCCACCGGTCGACGCGCGTCGCGGTGTTGAACATCGGCGTTGACGAGGTGACCAGGGAGCGCTTAAAGAGGCCCGAAATGGTCGCGGCGAGTGTGCCTCTGTCGGCGTATGCACGTGCCGCTGCTGAGCTGAAGGAGGCGGGTGCGGACGTGGTCGTACTTAAGATCAACGAGGAGTACGGGTGCGGGACGGGCGCGTTTGTTGACCTGATCGAGGGGTCCTTCCTGCCGAACTTCCGCACGGTGGGATGGGTTGATCGGGCGATCGACGAGAGCGGTGTTGCGGCGCTCGCGTTCCCGGAGGTCTGCATGACGCCGCACGGGTACTGGGGGAGGGCGACCTGCCACGTGTGGAACCGCAAGACCTGCGATGCGCTGGCGGCGCGCGCGGCTGCTGCGGGTAAGCGGCCGCGGGAGCTTGCCCGCGCTTTTGTATACGCGACCCCTTTGTCGGTGAGCGTGGTTAACGGGAAACGCGAGTATCGATGCGATGCCGGCGGCGACTTGGTGATAACCGCCTGCGATGGCGTCGGTCTCAACGCCCAGCTTGCGGAAGAGGCTGGCGTCTCCATCGGCACCGCGGAGACCCGTGAGGAACTGGCACGGCTGCTGGGCGTGGTTGGTGTCGAGTGGATCGGAGCCGATGTGGATGCCCGCGTTCAGGTCCGCTGCGAGGCAGCCGGGCATGACCTGCAGCGTGTACGGGATCTGCTGACCCAGGTGAGACTAGCCGCTCAGGCTGTTGCTGCGCCCGCGCAACTCTCTCAGGCCCAACTGGCGCTTGCGCGTGCGAAGCGTGATGTGGCGTGGGCTAAAATCCAGCAGATCAGGGAGGCTTGGCCGGAACTCTCCGGGCAGTGGCCGCCGCTCCTCGCGCAAGGCGCGGGCTGGGGTGCGAACTGGGACGCGACATGGGAGTTGGTCGCGCAGGAAGCGGGAGTTGAGAAGAATGGCGCGGGTCTGAAATGAAGGTGTGGAGCGGGGCTCAACCCCACGACTTCGCTGCGCCGAACATCTCGACGCGTGCGGTGAGCGTCGCGCAGAGCTGCTTCCAGACCTCTTCGGCGGATTTGCTCGCGTCGATGACGGCGAAGCGGCGGGGGTCGGACTTGGCCTGGTCGAGGTAACCCTGGCGGACGCGCTGGTGGAAGGCGGCGCCCTTGGCTTCCATGCGGTCGAGGAGGGGTGAGAGGCGCTTGGCGGCGGCGGCTTGATCGAGGTCGAAGAGGAGGATGAGGTCGGGGAGGAGGCCCTGGGTGGCGACGCGGGCGGCAGCGCCGATGTCGGCCGCGGGGAGGCCTCCGGCGGCGCCCTGGTAAGCGAGCGTGCTTGAGACGAAGCGGTCGGCGAGGACAGCGTGGCCCTTTTTGAGGGCGGGGATGATGGTGGTCTCGACGAGCTCTGCGCGGCTGGCCATGTAGAGGAGCATCTCGGTGCGGACACTCATGTGGCCGATCTCGCGGGTGAGGAGGGCCTCGCGGATCTTCTCGCCGACGGGGGTGCCGCCCGGCTCGCGCACGGTGGTATGGGGGATGGCGGCCTCTTCGAGGGTCTTGGCGAGGCGAGTGAACTGGGTGGACTTGCCGGAGCCGTCGGCGCCTTCAAAGACGATGAAGCGGCCGGCGAGGTGAGGGAGGAAGGGGAGCATCGATTGCGGATTGCAGAACTGGGATTGCCGATGGAGCAGACAGGGAGGCGGAGAAGCGCGGCGGATGCGGAGAAGATACTCAGGAGAGTGTTCGAGTTCCGAAATCGACCTTCATCGCTTGCTTGGCGAGGTAGAGCGTCTCCTCTGCGACCGCGTTGGCTTTCTTCACACCCTGGCGGATGACCTGCTGCACTTGCGCGTCGCCCTTATCCGGAGCGGCCTCGAGCTTGGCGCGGCGTTCGCGGATGGGGGTGAGGAGGGTGTTGATGGCGGCGCCGAGCTCGGCCTTGATGTGGCCGTGCATGACGTCCTTGCCTGCTGCGTAATCGGCGCGGATGGCGTCGGCGCGGTCCTTGGGGAGGAAGGCGTCGCAGTATTGCAAAAGGACGTGCGACTGCGGGACGAGATTGGTGGCGGGGTCGGGCTGGACGGTGATCTTGTTGATCTTCTTCTGGACGTCCTTCTCGGTGTCGTAGAGGAAGATGGCGTTGCCGAGGGACTTGCTCATCTTGTTGACGCCGTCTGTCCCGGCGAGGCGGGCGACACGGCCGATCTTCGCCTTGGGGACGGGGAAGACGCCGCCGGCCTTGTGGTGGTCGTCG
This sequence comes from Phycisphaerales bacterium, assembly GCA_035626935.1. Classification (GTDB taxonomy): domain Bacteria; phylum Planctomycetota; class Phycisphaerae; order Phycisphaerales; family UBA1924; genus JAJTGZ01. Next base: position 4,227 of record DASPMT010000325.1, read on the forward strand.
GGGAGCGTGCGGTTGTTGACGCCGCAGTACTGCTGGTTGAACTTGAGGGCGACGTCGCGGCACATCTCGATGTGCGCTTCCTGGTCCTCGCCGACGGGGACGAGCTCGGGGCGGAAGGCGAGGATGTCGGCGCACTGGCCGACGGCGTACATGGGGAAGCCGAACGAGTAGCTGTCGCCGAGGCCCTTGGTGTCGATCTCGGTCTTGAGCGTGGGGTTGCGCATCACCTTGTTGAAGGGGAGAAGCATCGCGAAGAAGAAGGTGAGCTCGGCGATCGCGGGGATCTCGGACTGGAGGACGAAGGTGGAGCGGTCGGGGTCGAGCCCGACGGCGAGCCAGTCCTTGACGATGCCGAGGGTGTTGGCGCGGATCTGGTCGGGCTTGTCGGCGAGGGTGGTGAAGGCGTGGACGTTGGCGATGAGGAAGTAGCAGTCGTAGTCGTCCTGCAGGCGCAGGCGGTTCTCCAGGGAGCCGACGTAGTGGCCGAGGTGGAGGCCGGTGCTGGTCGGTGTGTCGCCGGTGAGGATGCGGGGTTTTGAAGAGGTGGGAGGCATGGAGCGGGAGGGTACGGGGGAACAGCTACTAAGTGTGTGAACAAGATCGCATCGTGGCGGGTAGTTCCGACCACCGACAGCCAGGTTACCGCCTGCAGCAAGGGCGCGACCCGAAGAGTCCCCTACGACGATAGCGAGCGGCGGCATGACGATAGATGTCTACTTTGGTTCCGTGCTCTTTGTGCTTGTCCTCCTGACCGCGTTCTTTTTCTCGCACCGGCGATGGAACGCCGGCTTTACTGCATGTTTGGTGTGGGCCGTTGTCTACCCGTCCACTCAGGGTTGGCTCATCCTCGTTGGCGGCGAAGCCGCGGGATGGCAGATCGGCTTGGGCATTCCATCGCTCGTGAGCGCTACGTTGCTGTGCTGGAGCACGAGATCGCCTATCCCGGCGACCGGGTGTTTAGTCGGGTGGGTGCTGACAGCCTGAGAATCCGTTCGGGCCGCTCCAGGAACTCTTGTCGTCGGTGCTCGGCGGCTTCTCACTGCCGGCGCTCTGGAACCTCTGCGTCGCGTTATCGATGGTCGGCTGGGTGATTCGGGCGCGGCGCAGTGCGCTGCCACCCGGGCACTGTCTCCGGTGCGGCTATGACCTGCGCGGGCTGCGAGCACCGGCGTGTCCTGAGTGCGGGAAGGCTTTGCGGTAGTAAAACGCGCATTGCTTCAAGCCGGTGCTACGTCCCTCAA
>DASPMT010000326.1:0-3116 GCA_035626935.1 Phycisphaerales bacterium
GCCGACAGCGACGTGCTCCCGGCGAACAACCCTGGTGCCGAGTACTACGTCGACTGCCAGTACGTGACGCAGGACGATGCGCAATGGAACAACGGGCGCAACAACTTCTCGATGCGGAAGCTGAACGCGGCCACCGTCACCAGCGGCTCGCCCGGCTTCAGCGGCGCAACCGTGCGCCGCATGACGGCCCTTGAGTTCTGGGCACTCGAGAAGACGGGCTCCGGCGATCAGGGCATCAACCTCGTCAACTTGAACTTCCACGAGCGCTCCATGAACGTCACCGACAAGTGGCGCCACTGGACCTCGTCCAATCCCGACGCGGTGGTCCTCCCCGCGGCGCAGTGGACCACCTTCAGCTCCCCGATCCAGGGCCGGTTCATCGTCGCCAGCCGCGTCAGCCCCAACGCCGAGGCCGGCTGGAACTACGACTACATGGTGATGAACGTCAACTCGCACCGCGCCGGCTCTTCGTTTGCGGTCCGTGTTCCCGGCGGCGCCGCGCCCACCGGCGTCGGCACCTCAATGCCCAAGTACCACTCGGGCGACCGCGTGCTGAACAACCCGTGGGACAGCACCACCACCGGCGGGCGCGTCGCCTGGAGCGTCAACCCCGCGACGGCGGAGATCGATATCCCCGGGCGCGGCGTGCGGACCTTCGGGCCCAACGCCGTCATGTGGGGCGCCATGTACAACTTCCGCTTCACGTCGCTCGCCGAGCCCTCGCTCGGTGTCGCCCGCCTCGGCCTCTTCCGCTCGCCCACGGACGCGACCGGCTACCAGGGCAGCAGCCTTGCGATCGAGGGCATCAAGGTCCCGACAGTCTGCGCCGCCGACGTCGGCGGGCAGGGCGGCATCGCCGGTCCCGACGGCACGCTCGACAACAACGACTTTATCGTCTTCATCGACGCGTTCTTCAACGGCGACCACCTGATCGCCGACATGGGCAAGGCCGGCGGCGTCGCCGGGCCGGACAACGCTCTCGACAACAACGACTTCATCGTCTACATCGACGACTTCTTCGCCGGCTGCGGCGTCTAAGCTCCCGAGTCTCTCTTCGAGTCCAAGGGCCGGCGAGAGCCGGCCCTTTTCATTTGGCGAGACGAGACAAGATCGCCACGGAGTGCGCAGACATCCTCCGCGGGAGCGCGCCTCCGGTTGTCCGCGATCGTCTTGCCGAACTCACTGCTTCGCTTGCCATATCCGCCCGTTCAGGGTACATTCGTTTCAGCCAGCTCTCGCGGGGTTGGGAGCGACCGCCTAGTGGTTGCCATGAACAGGAGCTCTGCATGATCGCGCCCGACCGTTTCGCAGGCGTCGTTCGCCTCATCCTGCCCGTTGCCTTGATCGCCGCAACACCCGCGCTCGCCGATCCAGTGAACAACAACCGGGCGAACGCCACCGCCGTCGGGGTGCCGGCGACGATCTCGGGCACCACGGTCGCGGCGACGCTCGACGCGCCCGTCAGCGGCTCCTGCGGCTTTGCCGCCAACAGCCCGGACGTGTGGTACCTCGTGGGTCCAGCCGCCACGGCCGACGGTATAAAGGTCTCGACCTGCGGCGGCGCGTCCTTCGACACGGTGCTCCAGGCATTCGTAGCCGAGCCCGGCAACACCCTTGGTGCACAGGTCGCTTGCAACGACGACGATCCGTCATGCGGAACGCCCTCGTCGATCACCTGGGGCATGACCGTCGGTCAGTCGTACTACATCCGCGTGTCGCCGTACAGCAACGGGGGGACCGGCACCTTCACGCTCTCGACGCAGGTTGTTGCCCCCCCGCCGCCGGCTTCGGCCGGACCTGACGTGACGGTCGGTGAATGCTGGGACATCGCCAATTACGGCACGCAGCTGATCAATGGGCAGACCATCCGCGGCTTCGCAGTCGGGACCAACTCCTGGAACATCGGTGACCGTCCCGTCGCCTGGTACAGCGGCACCACCCGGCACCCGGTCATCGGCCAGCATATGTACCGGCTCAAGGACGGCAAGTTCGAGCAGATCGGCATGTCGTGGCTGAAGCACGGGTTTGCCAGCACCAACTCGCCCGACTTTGGAGACTGCCAGCAGCCGCCCGACGGCGGCTCTCAGCTCGGCGTTAACTGCGCCGACCTGTACGACTCGGGGCTCAACGGCAGCCGCTCATTCCTCGGCCCACGCTTCGACGTCAACCCGATCACCGGGGCGTTCACGGCCAATTGGCAGACCCTTGTCGGGCCCGCCCCCGGTGGCGCGGACGTTGCCACGCGCCGACTCCAGGTGCTCAACAGCGACTGGAACAACGCCGGAGCTCAGTACTGGGTCGACACGCAGTACGTGACCGCCGACGACGCCCAGTGGAACAACGGGCGCAACAACGTTTCGGCGCGCAAGCTGAGCGTCACGTCGGCCAACTCCGCCGGATTCAGCGGCCTCACGATTCAGCGCAGCACGGCGCTTGAGGCATGGCCGACAGTCGATCCAACGGTGCTGGTGTCAACGGTGGACTTCCACGAGCTGACGCAGACGGCCGTGGACCCTCTGGGCGGGCCGAGCCAGATCAAGAACGCCATGGGCCGCTTCCTCGTCGCCTCGAAGGTCACCGAGAACGCCGGCGGGACGTGGAACTACGAGTACGCGATCATGAACATCAACAGCCACCGGGCCGCCAGCGCTTTCAGCGTGCGTACGCCGCTGGCGGCCGCGGTCACGGCCCAGGGATTCCACGCCCCGTTTTACCACAGCGGCGACCGGATCGATAACACGCCTTGGACGAACACGGCGTCCGACGGCGTGGTGCGGTTCGCTACCAACACCTCCTTCCCCGCGACCATGACGCTCCCGGGCACGACCACGGTGGTCGCGACGGTGCCCAACTATGTGCACTGGGGAACCCTCTACAACGTACGGTTCACGGCGTCGGTTCCCCCCACCGTCGGGCGCGCCCAGCTCACGCTCGGCCGCCCGGCCGCGGACGCGACCGGGTACCAGGGCACGTCGCTGGCTGTTACCAACGTCCGCGTTCCGAGCGTCTGCGTCGCCGACACGGGCAGCCAGGGAGGCATCGCGGGTGCCGACGGGACGCTTGACAACAACGATTTCATCGCGTTCATCGACGGCTTCTTCAACGCCAACTTGCTC
>DASPMT010000327.1:0-2504 GCA_035626935.1 Phycisphaerales bacterium
GGCGTCATCGGGCGCCTGAGCATTCGCCGGCTGGACTGGCCGATGCGCGTGGCGGCCGTGATCGCGGTGATGATCGGCGGGTGGGCGGTGTTCAACGGCGTCAACGGGCCGAAGCCGAGCTCGCCCACTTTCAATCCTGACGAGATGTTCGACTACGTCTTCGGACGCTCGGGCACGACCGAGCAGATCCAGCACCTGCTGATGGACGCCTCCAATCTTGACGTGCTGATCGGCGGCGAGGACCTGGGCGAGTCTGATCTTGGCGACAAGGAGAGCCTGTGATGAACCGACGGTGCTCGAAGCTGAACGGAACTGTGGCGGCGCTGCTCCTGACGGCGGTTGGCGCGGCGGCGGCCGGTGCCCAGCCGGCGGCGCAGCCCGGGGGTGGGGAACGCGAGCGCGTGCGCGGCGGCGGAACCCAGCAGCCGACGGACGCGAAGGGGCTGCGCCAACTGATCGAGCAGCGTCTTGAGGACCACCGGCAAGGGGTGAAGCGCCTCGAGGAAGCGCTCAAGCGCCTGGAAGCGGGCGGCGATCCCGCCGTGATCGGCAAGGAACTGCTGGATGCCGCGCGCGAGAACCGGCGGGTGGGCGGCAACCGGGGCGGCGGGGACGAGCAGGGGGGAGTTGGCGCCGCGGGTGGGAGCGGTACAGGCGCTGCGCGCTCGATGAGCGGCGGGAACAGGTACGAGCTCGCGATGATCGGCGGGCCCAAGCTGAACGCCGAGGACCGAGCCTTTGCGTACAAACTGCTGGAGGAGAAGCACCCGGAGCTGCTGCGCCGCGTTGTGGCGCTGGCGGGTGACAACCCCGAGACGGTCACACGGTTTAAGGACGGCGTCGGCGGTCGTCTGCGCTGGCTGGAGAGCGTCCGTGAGAAGGACCCTGAAGAGGCCCGCCTTCGCCTGGAAGAGCTGACGACCGGTCTTGACCTCATTAAGCTCGGGCGCGAGGTGACCGACGCGAAGAAGAAAGGGACGTTCGACGGCGACGCCGCCCTGCGCACGCGTCTCCGAGACGCAATGGCGACGCAGTTCGACACGCGCCAGCAGCTCTCCAAGCTCCTGCTCAGGCAGCTCCGCGAGCGGGCCGAGCGCCAGGAGAAAGAGATCGCCGAGAAGGACAGCAACCGCGACGCCATGATCGCGCAGCGGACCGAGGACTTCCTGCGAATGACCGAGGGAAAAGGGAAAAAGGGCGACAAGACCGAGCCCGAAGCCACGCCCGTCCGGAAGCCCTGACCTTGACCGCAACGATGCGGGCGTCAAAGCGCCGCCGGAGCAAGGCGGCGTCCGCGACTTTTTTGCACGCTGCGGGACGGCTAGATCAGCTCACGATGGAGCCGGGAGCGATGTCCGCGTCGGGTCGCAGCAGGATGACGCGGCGCTGAATTGTCGGATCAGCGGCGGCGGCGTCCTTGGGCGCGTCGCTGGCGGCCAGCAGCATGCCGCGGGACTCCTCCCCGCGCAGCATGCGCGGGGCGAGGTTGGCGACGATGACGATGAGCCGGCCGACGAGGTCCTCGGGCTTATACGCCTCGCGGATGCCGGCGCAGATCTGGCGGGGGGTACCGGACCCGTCGTCGAGCTGCAGCTTGAAGAGCTTGTCGGCCTTGGGGTGGTTCTCTGCGTGAACAATCCGCGCAACCCGCAGGTCGATCTTGGCGAAATCGTCGAACGCGATCACGGGCTTTGGGCCCCCCGGCGTCGGGGCCGCCGGGGCGGCGGCGGGAGCGGCGGGCGTCGGGGCAGCAGGGGTGGGTTCGGGCATGGGGCGGAGTTTAGCGCTCAGGCGTTCCCCGCGGTGCTTTACGGGGCAGACCATGCTCCGTTGCGCCACACCGTCGCACGGGTGTCGACACCGAACCACGGCGCAATGTCGTCGGCGTTGGGGTCGCGGAGCGGTTCGCCGTCATCGGCGAGCACTTGCGCCGACCAGGACCGGTACGCTCCGCGCAGCAGCAGTGACTCGGCGCGATACTGGATAAGCAGCTGCGCGTCGTTGAGCTTCGGGCCCGGGTTGCCGTCGCAATAGGGGCAGAGCGTCGATTCGCTGCCCCGGGTAACGACGCGTTTGTTCTTACAGGTGGGGCACGCGGGCCAGTCGGTCACCCACTTCAGCACCGCGGGGCTCTGTGACGCGCCGCCCGCGATCGTCGCCTCGGTCGATGCCAACAGCTCGCGGACACCTTCCCGTGACAGGTACTGTTCGGCGCGGCGCCCCTCCCCCGCCCTGGCGAGCCCCATCGCCGTGGCAAGGTTGAACGACGTCGCTTCGGGGACAGCCGCGGGCAGGCGGGCCGAAGCCGCCGCGGCCTTGTCGGTGATGGGGGCGACCTGGTCCCCAACCGCGGCGAGCCAGCGACGGTCAGATTCTACAGGCGTAAGGGCCGCGAGCCCGAGCGTCGCGCTGCGAGCCATCTCGCCGTCGCCGGGCTGGTTGCGGGTGCGGAAGAGCTCAAAGGCGAGCACGTAGAGCGTGCGGGCGAGGTCTCGCGAGGGCTT
>DASPMT010000328.1:0-5778 GCA_035626935.1 Phycisphaerales bacterium
GCCTCCGAGGGGGCAAGAAAAAACCGGCCGCTAGGCTTTCGCCCTGCAGCCGGTCGAAGGGAGGAAACCGCCGCGTGCGGCTGTGTCCGCTCGCGGGGTGATGCAAGGCAGAAGGATTCAGTCCCCGTCCGTATCCGATACGCTCCGCGGGTCGCCCCCGTTCCACAGAACGAAGAGCTGATAGCGGCTCTTGATGTTAAGGCCCGCGTAGATCCCCTTGACGTGGTCGTGGACGGTGTGGAGCGAGCGGCCGAGCTTTTCGGCGATGCTGCGCTGCGACATGCCCGTGGCCAGCAAAGGAAGGATCGGGGCCTGCGAGGGGCTGAGCATGGCCGCGAGCTTTACCCAGTGCTGCTCGCGCCGTGCAAGAGTCTGTACGTACAACTGTGCCAGCGTGTGCGAAAGAAGATCGCCGGCGGCGGTGTCGATCGCCGTTGGACCCCAGGCGCCGACGCGCCCGTCGACCTGCCAGACGATGGCGGCGTTGGTGCCGACAGCGGGCTGCACGCCGCGGAGGAAGCGGCCGAGCGGCATGGTGACGCGGTGGGCCTCGTCAACGCCCATGGGAGCGCTGATGAGCTTGCCGTGGAGCGGGGTGACCTCGGTCCAGAGCGAGGGGTGGCTGGCGACGGCGAGGGCGGCGCTGTGCACCTGGTCGGGCGAGATGCCGCTGTAGCCGACAGCGGCGACGGGGTCGACGCGGCGCGAGTCGTTGCGGTCAAACCGTTTGACGATGGCGACGGTGGCGCCGACGGGCCCGCCGATGACACCGGCTCCGCCGCCGACGGGACCGCCGAAGAAGGCGAGCACCTGCTGCGCGGCGATGGTGGCCCACTCCTGCGGCGTGGCCAGGGGCTCAGCGGCGAGGGCGCCGGCGACCCAGGTGAGGCGCTCGGCGACGTCCTTGACGTGCGGGTGGTTGAGGACGGCGGCGTCGGCGACCGCGTTGGTTTCGTTGTCGTTGGAGCGGATCGGCGTGGCGCGCGCGGGGCGCTCGGCGTGCTGCATCGGGACAGTCCCTTCAGTAGACCGTGGAAGTGTGGCGTTGTGCATGCCCGTATCTTCGGCCTCGCACCACCATTTGTTGTTGGGGTATGCACCCCAATCGGGCGAGGGAGATTTGCCGGGTAGCCGAAGAGTGTTCGAACAGGTAACCGCCGATCCCCCACAACGCCGCGCGAAAGCACCGTGTCGCGGCGGGGTTTCGGGTGGCGACGTCGCCGGCAGCGGAGGGTTACAACGGCACGCGCCGGCGAGCTACGGCGTGACGAGGCCTTCGCGGATCGCGAAGCGCGCGAGCTCGACGCGGTCGTGGATGTCGATCTTCTGCATCATGCGGTCGGCGTGGTTCTGCACGGTCTTGACCGACAGGTGCATCCGCTCGGCGATCTCTTTCTTGCTCAGGCCCGACGCGATGTAGCGAAGGACCTCGAGCTCGCGGTCGGAGAGCTGGCTGAGGCGCGTCGACGACGCGTCGGCGAGCCTGATCCCCTTGGGCTCGATCACCAGGCGGTCCATGACCTCCTGGCTGAACGAGGTGCCGCCCATGGCCGCGGAGCGGATCGCGTCGACAATCTCCTCCGGCGGACGGGTCTTGAGGATGTAGCCACGGGCGCCGAGCTCGATGGCTCGCTGGATGTAGCGGTCGTGGTAGTGCGAGGAGAGGAAGAGGATCGCGGTGTGCGGGGATGCCGAACGGACGACGGCCGCGGCGTCGAAGACGTCGCGGCCGGGCATATCGATGTCGAGGACGAGCACGTCTGCGCGCGACCGCAGGACCGCATCGATGGCGGTGTCTGCGTCGGCGGTGGCGGCGGCGACCTTGAACTGGGCGGTTTTCTCCAACCGGTCCCTGAGCATGTCGCGGAGCAACGCGTGATCGTCAGCAAGAACCACCTGAAGTGGGTTCAAGGCTGGCCTCCAGTGCACACCCTAACGGTTAGTTTATCGCGGAGTCGGGTGCGAGAACAGGTCTTTTAAGGTGGACCGGAGTGAACCCACGGTGAAGGGCTTAAGGAGCACCCGCGTGTGGTCGTCGGCCAACTGCCCGCCGGCGTCTGCGGCGTCTGAGGTCAGGAGTACGGCAGGGAGGCGTGGAGCGGCCTTCCGCATCCGGCGGAGCGCGGTCGCTCCATCCAGACCGCCGGTTCCCAACTCCAGAAGCACGACCGCCCAGGCGTCGGGAGCGGCGGCGAACGCGTCCAACGCCGCGGTGGTCGAAGTGAACGCTTCGACGTTGTACCCCGAGTTGCGGAGCGTCTGGACGATAAGCGGTCGGACGCGGTCGTCGCTCTCGACGACCATGGCCCGGGGCAGACCCAGACCGGGCGACGCCGCGGCAGGACGTGCGGCGGCGGTCATCGCGGCGTGGGCCGCATCGCTCAGGGCGGCGGCTTGGACGGCGGCAGGGGCCGGAGCCGTGGCGGGCTGAGGGGCGGGTGGCAGCAGGTCGGCGCGGATGAGCGGGAGCCGGATAGTGAAGCGAGAGCCTTGACCGGGCGCGGTGGCCACTTCGATGGTGCCGCCGTGCTCCTGGACGATGTGCCTGACGGTGGAGAGGCCGATGCCCGTGCCGCGACCGGAGTCCTTGGTGGTGAAGAACCGGTCGAAGGCGCGTTTGCTGACCTCGGGGCTCATCCCCTGGCCGGTGTCGGTGATCTCCAGGACGGCCGACGGCGTGGGAGGCGTCGTGTCTGTGGAGAGCGCCATGGTGATGGCGCCGCCGTCGGGCATAGCGTCGCGGGCGTTGATCGCGAGGTTCATCAGCACCTGCAGGAGCTGCGGGGCCGAGGCGTTGATCGCGACCGGCGTCGCCGGCAGAGGCGAGCAGGTGATCTTGAAGTTGATCGGGAGCAGACGCCCGACGAATTTGCAGCTGGCCGCCAGGAACGCCCCGAAGTCGAGCGGCCGGCGGGTCGCGTCGCGCCCGGCGGCGTAGTTAACCAGCGATGCGGTGAGCTCACGGGCGACGTCGATGGCGTGCGTGAGCTGGGCCGCGGGCTCGCGTGTCGGGCGGCCGGCCGACGCGGCGGCGGAGAGCAGGTCCGCGGAGTAGCTGATGGCGAGCAGGGCATTGCCGAAGTCGTGGGCGATGCCGCTGGCGAGGTTGCCGACGGTCTCCAGCCGGCGGGCCTGGCCGAGCTCGGCCGCGAGGGCCTCGCGCTCACCCTCGGCGGCCATGCGTTCGGCGATGTCCTCGTGGATGAGCAGGACGCCGTCGATCGAGCCCGGGCCGTCGCGGAGCGGGACGGCGGTGATGGCGAGGCTGGTGGGCTCGGGCTTGAAGCGCGAGCGCACACGGACCTCGCGGGCACGGACGACCTGGCCCGTTCTCATCGCGACGGCGCTGGGGCGGTCGTGGTCGGCGATCGGCGTGCCGTCAAGCTCTTCCAGGGTCCAGTCGGCGATCGTGACGCGCCCGCCGACCATGTCCTCGCGGCTGGCGCCCAGAAGCTCGATGATGAAGTCGTTGGCGAAGAGGACGGCTCCGGCGGCGTTGCTGACGGTGATGCCGAAGGGCGCGGTGTCGGCGATGCGCCGGACGAGACGGGCCTCCTGGTGGAAGGATTCCTCGGCCTCGACCTGGCGCGTGACGTCGGTCGCCAGCGAGAGGAACGTACGGGGTGCGGCGCCGCCCCCCCACCCGCCGAACCTGGCCGGGCCGTCGCCGTCACGGAGAGCGGAGTTGTACCAGATGCAGTGGATGACGGTGCCGTCAGGTCGGACGTTGCGGTGGCGGATGACGACGTAATCGGTGTCGCCGCGCATCAGGGGGGCGAGCTCGGAGGCGACGCGCTGCTCGTCGTCTGGGTGGATGTAGGGCTTAAGGTCGTCCCAGCGCTTTCCCACGACGTCCGCGGCGGGCCGGCCGAACATCTCCTCTGCGCGGCCGGACCAGCGTGTGCAGGTGTAGTCGCTGTTCCACTCGACGACGGCGAGCGGCCCGCGGTCGATCATCAGCGAGAGGCGGAGCGCGGCCTCGGCGTAAGCCTCGCCGGCGGGCACGCCGGGGTTGAGGCGACGGGCACGGACGCGGTCGGCGTGGTTGGCGTAGACCCACGTGAGGACCGTGACGGCCATCATGAGGCCAGTGAGAAAGACGAGCCCGATGCAGATGGCCAGCCAGAGGCGTGCCGCACCCATCTGCTGGTCGAGCTGGCGCGCGGCGGTGTCCCCGACGCTGCGCGCAGCGTCGCGGAGGCGGTCGATGCCGATGCGCGCGTTCTGGCGGGCGCTGGCGGCCAGGAGCGGGTCGCTGCGCTCCAGGAGCGAGACGCCTTCGGCGATGCTCTTGAGCGCCTCGCTCGCGTCGTCGTTGAAGCCCTTGACGGCGCGGGCCTCCTCATCGTCGTCCGGCTCGATCTCCGAGACCGGCTTGGCGTAGCGTGCGACGTCGCTCCACAGGGCCTGGGCCTCGCGCGGCGTCCGGTCGCGGTTGATGGCGGCTTCGTACGCGCGGGAGAGGGCGTTCTCGAGCACGCGGACACGTTCGAGCGCGTCGACGCTGTGGGCGGCGTCTCCGCGAACGGGCATCAGGCGCATGAAGGAGATGAGCGCAAGGGCGGCGACGCCGATGGAGAGCGCCAGGAGCAGCGCCACGGCGGCCTTGCGCCGCCGGATGAGCACGGCGGTCAGGTCGATCCTCGTCTTGCGCGCCTGTTGCCGTGGAGGTGGTGAGGGGAGCATGTGAACAGCCGGCCTCCGGGTTTCCCGGGAGGCCGCCGATACGAAACCCTGTCGGCCGTTTCCGATAACAACTTCACGCGGTCAGCGGTTTGGTTGTGGAGCGAGAGCGGCCCGCGACCGGGCCGCTTCAGGATGGCAGGGACTCTCCCTAGGGTACATCCGGTGGCCAGACCCAGCGAAGACAGGAGCAGGAGCATGAAGATGGCACGGATCGGACTGTTTGCGGTGGGCGTAGCGGGGGCGTTTCTGATGGCGGCAAGCGGCACGGCGATGGGCCAGGCGGCGGGGGCTGCGCAGGCGCCGGGCAAGGTCGAGCCGCGGAAGACGGAGAAGACCGTCGAGTCGCTGCGTGCGGCCCACGCGGCGTCTGTCAGGGCCGGCGACTTCTACACGCAGGCGGCGAAGAAGGCGGACGAAGAGGGCGTGACAGGGGCGGCGAGCCTGCTCCGCGCGGCGGCGAAGGCTGAATCGGTGCACGCGGCGCGCTTCTCCAAGCAGCTTGAGGAGATGAAGTCCAGCACCGTCAAGCCCACCGACAAGTCGGCGCCCGATGTGAAAACGACCAAGGAAAACCTTGCGGCGGCGGTGAAGCTCGCGTCGGCCGCCCGAGAGACCGACCTGCCGGCGGGCCGCAAGGTGGCCGACAGCGAGGGCGTGCGCGAGGCGGCCAAGCTGTTCCGCGATGCGCGCGAGAGCCAGATCGAGCTGGTGCGCCTGTTCAAGGATGCGGCTGAGACCAGCGACGAGTGGAAGAAAGGGAAGCGGGACTTCTACATCGGGCGGAGCTGCGGCTACATCGTCGAGAAGCTCGACCTCACCAAGTGCCCGGTGTGCGGGAAGGGGCGCGACGACTTCGAAAAGGTGAACTGAGGTGAGACGTGAGACGTGAGACAACGGCAGGAGCCGCCTGACGGCGGGTGCTTTGCGTTTCTACTCACGTCTCGTGTCCCGCGTCTCGCGCCTAAGGCTCGGGCGTCAGGTTCGTGTTGGCCGGGCCGTGCATCACCTTACCTCTTCGGTCGAAGCGCGACGCGTGGCAGGGACAGTCCCACGTCTTTTCCTGGTCGTTCCAGCGGACGATGCCCCCCAGGT
>DASPMT010000329.1:0-3137 GCA_035626935.1 Phycisphaerales bacterium
CACCCGGTTCTCCAGCGTGCCGGTCATCTCGTCGTACGTTTTTTCGATCGTCCCGCCGGTCGTGATAAGCACCAGGTGCCGCATCGCCCACTATAAGACCGGCCCTGCGTGCGCAACCCGGTGCGCCACGGGCGTTTCCGGCGCAGCGCCACGACTTCCTGTCGGTGCTCAGCGGCCCTTACCCTGCGGCGTGCCCAAGCGTCCGCACCCCTCGCGCACCCAGCGCACCGCGCTCGTCGGCCTCGCCGTCAACTTCTCGCTCGCCGTCCTCAAGCTGATCGCGGGTGTTGTCGGTCACTCCTACGCACTTATTGCCGACGCGATCGAATCGATCGCCGACATTGTCGGCAGCGTCGTGATCTGGAGCGGGCTGCGCGTCGGCGCCCGGCCGGCCGACGGGAACCATCCTTACGGCCACGGCAAGGCCGAGGCGCTCGCCGCGCTCGTCGTGGCCGTCCTGATCGCCGGTGCCGGCATCGCCATCGGCGTCAAGGCCGTCGACCGGATCCTTACGCCGCATCCGCTCCCAGCGTGGTGGACCCTTGCCGTCCTGGTCGCGGTCGTCGCGATCAAGGAGGCGCTCAGCCGCTACGCCGCGGGGGTGGCTCGGCGCGAAGGCAACACGGCCCTGGCCGTCGAGGCCGGCCACCACCGCGCCGACGTCGTCACCTCCGTTGCCGCCTTCATCGGCATCTCCGTCGCTCTTCTCGGTCAGCGTTATGCGCCGGCCGCGGGTGCGGGTGGCGCCTTCCGCTGGGAGTCGGCCGACGACATCGCCGCGATCCTCGCCGCGCTGATCATCGTTTTTAACGGGTGTCGGCTGGCGCGGCTCCCGCTCCGCGAGCTTATGGACGCGGAGCCCACCGTTGCCCTCGACAGCGCCCGCACCGCCACCCTCACCGTGCCCGGAGTCCTGGCCATCGAGAAATGCCGCGGCCGCACCAGCGGCTCGCGCCACTACATCGAGTTGCACGTGGAGGTCGCGCCGGACATGACCGTCGCCGATGCGCACATCATCACGGGGAAGATTAAGACGGCCGTCCGCGCCGCCTTGCCCACCGCCGCTGACATCCACATCCACGTCGAGCCGCACGAACCGCCCCCGGCGGCCGCCGTACCACCCGGTACGGACGTTTCAGGCCCCCGCACGCGTGGGACCGATATTCACCCCAATCACTGAATCCGGCCTTCCCGTCCCGCGAACCGATCCCATCCCCCGCAAGTCAAAGACGCGGCGGGCGAGCATCCCCGATGGCCGAACCATCACCCGCCGACATCACGGGATCCGCCGACCCGGCGCCCGCCGGGGACGACGGCCGCCTCATTCAGAAGGCCGGCCGCGGCGACCACAAAGCGATGGCCCTTCTCGCCGAGCGCTATGAGCAGCTGCTCCTGGGCTTGGCTCAAGGACTGTTGCGCGGGCGCGACGACCTCGCCCGTGACGTGGTCCAGGACGTGTGGATCCGGGTGCTCCGTTCCGGTTCGGCCTTCTCGGGCAACAGCTCGGCCAAAACCTGGCTCTACCGCGTGACGATCAACCGCTGCCATGACGTGCGAGCAAAGATGAACCGGCAGGCGCCGGCCGACTCGGTACGCCCGGCCGCCGAACGCCCGTTCGACGCGGAACAATCCACGGCCGTCTCGCGCGCCGTCGAAGCGCTCAAGCCCGATCAGCGAATGCTCGTCGTCCTCTGCTACCACTCAGGCATGACCCACACCCAGGCCGCCGACATCCTGGGCGTTCCGGTCGGCACGATCAAGAGTCGGCTCAATACCGCCCTCAACGACCTTCGCGCCACCCTCGCGTCCGCTTCTCACCCGCACGCACACGAACAAGGAGCCGCCGATGCACGACCCGCACGACGACCCGCTTGAGCGTGAGCTGCAGGCCCTGTCAAGCTACACCGGTTCGCCCCCCGAGCCGCCGCTGTGGCAGACGGCGCTGGAAATGCACCGCGCCGAGCAGCAGCGCCGCCTCTGGGTGTGGGTGCGCAGGCCGATGCCGGCGGTGGCCGCCGCCGCTCTCGCGGTTTTGGTCGCCGCGGTCGCGCTTGATCCTGTCGCCAACCTCCGCGGCCGCGTCGTCCACACCAGCGATCTCTCTGACACCGCCTTGGACGCCGCGCGGTTCCGGCATGCGGACGGAGCGGCGGGCCCCGGCGCGACTCGAACCGGCGGCCCTGCTTCCGGCGCGGCCGGTGTGCGCCTCGACACCGTCAACGACAAGCTCGAGCCCGTTTCCAGGACGGTTAACCCGTCACCACCCGCCGCGGTAGACCCTGCGCCCGCGGCCCAGCCCGACACGCTCCGCAGTGGCCGTGATCAACCGAGGCGCGTTGATCGTGCCGCCGGCGGCGGTGGCGCCCCGTCACCCGTCGACGCGGCCCCGAAAAAGGAAGCTGGAGATAGTCCTAACACCCCGGCGGACCTTGCGGCAGGCCGGGGTCCCGATGCCGCTCCGCGGCCCGCAGCGCCCGCAGCACCTCCGTCGCCAGCCCCGGCACCAAGCGGTTCCGCCGGAACGCCCAATGTCGACAAAGTGGGCAACAGGCGCGTGAACGATTTCGGCGAGAGGGCCGGCACAAACGCCGAGTTTTTCAGCAACGAGCCCTACGAGGTTGCCGCCAACATCCGGCTTGGCGTGAACGACATCTCCACGTTCTACAACGTGATCCCGCGTCTCGTTGATGTGAAGAGCGGCGAAACCTACTCAAACTCGGCGATCCCCAACGAGCCTCTACCCGGTAATGCCCCGCTGAACGCGGAGGTGCTGAACGTCCAGCTTCGCGTCAACGAGCAGCGCCTTCCCGAGGTGATCGAGGAGCTCCGAAAGACGGGCAACCTGCAGATCGAGAGCTCGCAGGTGCCGCCTAAAGAAGACCGCCTCAAGCAGATCGAGTCAGCGCTCAAGCAGCAGGAGGTCGAGGTTAAGGCTGTCATGGCCGAGAGCAAGAGCAAGAGCGACTCGAAGACTTACAAGGGTGAGCGGCCTGAGAAGGCTGAGGACGGCGCGGCGGTGCTCCAGCAGAAGGCGCAGCAGCGGCTCAGCATGCTCAACAGCCAGCGTGCCCGCATCGAGCAGGGGGCCGACTTTGCGTACGTCAATATCCAGGCTGTTTCCGAGCAGCAGCAGGCCG
>DASPMT010000330.1:0-2605 GCA_035626935.1 Phycisphaerales bacterium
TGTCGCCGGCGGTCAGCAAGAGCCGCAGGCCCGACGCCTGGGCGAGCTGCTGGGCGAGTTGCCGGACGGTGGGCCGGTCGGCCTTGAAGTTGATCTTCGCGGGCGGGCGCGTTTCAGCGGGCTGCATCGTGAAAAGGCTGGAGATGATCGGGATTTCCCGCAGCACGGGAACGCCGCGACCCGGCTCGTGCGGCTCGGCGTGCGCTGTCACGGCGGGCGCCTGGGGCGCGGGTTGAGGGGTCTGCGTCAGCGCCACGATGCTGATGACGGCCGCGCCCGCGGCCACGCCGATTGCTGCGATGCCCATTGTGAATCTCCTGTTGGGTCGGTGTGCTGCATGGAAGTGGGCGGCGAGCTCTGCCGCCTCGCCCAACTCATCGATGGCCCGGCGGACGCCCTCGTCCTCGCTCAAGCCCGCCAGCATGAGGTCTCTGACGCGCTCGCGGATGTGGGAATCGAGCTCGTCACGGATGCCACGGGTCTGCTCCACGGGCAGGCGGAGGAAGCGGGTGAACATCCCGAGCCAGTGGTCAATGGCGTCGCCTCGGCGCACAGTGGGCGGCCGTGAAGCGGCAGCATCGGGGTTGGCGGAGACGCGGGTCACGGCGTTTCTTCTTCCGGCGCTGCGGAGGATTGAGGCAGGAACGCTCGGAGCATGGCGACGTACGCGTTGTGCGCTTTGACCGACTGTGCGAGGTGGCGGCGGCCCTTTGGGGTGAGCCTGTACCACTTGCGGCGGCGGCCACCCTCGTCGTCGTCAGGCTCTTCCGGCCGGCGGTCGGAGCGGATGACCTCCCAGGTGGCGCTAATGAGGCCGCTGCGCTCGAGGGTTGCGAGCATGGGGTAGAGCACACCCGGCGTCATCTTGAGCTCACCGTTGGAGCGGGCCTCCACTTCCTTGGTGATGGCGTAGCCGTAGAGCGGCTTGTCGGCCAGGACACTGAGGATCAGCATCTGGGAGGCGTCGCGTTGGAGGGAGCGGGGGAACATGCGTGGTGAGGCGTAGACCATCTACGCCGCTGCCAATATATCGGTTGCAGATATGTTTGTCAATCGCGCGGATTCCCCGCTGGTCTTGGCATGCGGGCGGCACGAACACCGCCCTATCCTCCCGCCCTCATGAACCGGCTTCTGACGACGACTACGGCGACGACCACCTCCAACTGCCGCGGCTAAGCCGGGAGCCGCCGATCGACCGATCTTTCCGACCCGGCCCTCAGGCCGGGTTTTTCTTTGTCTCCCTTTGGCGCTTTGAACCTTTGGACCTCCCCATGCCCATTATCACTCTCCCAGACGGCAAGCAGCTCCCCTTCGACGGCCCGGTGACCGGGCGACAAGTCGCCGAGAAGATCGGGCCGCGGCTCGCCAAGGACGCCCTGGCGGTGAAGGTCGACGGGACGGTGCGCGACTTGTCGGCGCCGATCGCGGCCGACAGCAAGGTTTCGATCGTCACCTACAAACAGCGCGACGGCGCGGTCGACCCCGATGCGCTGCTGCTGCTGCGGCACTCGGCGGCGCACATCATGGCGGAGGCGATCCAGCGGGTCGTGCCGGGTGCGCAGCTGGTCTACGGGCCGCCGCTGCCGACCGGGTTCTACTACGACATCCGCTTTCCTGACGACCGCCCGCTGAAGGAGGCGGACTTCGCGGCCATCGAGGCGGAGGCGAAGAAGATCGCGGCGGAGGACCGGCCCTTCACCCGCTACGAGGAGACCCGCGAGCAGAGCCTCGCCAGGCTCAAGCGCGACGGCAACAAGTACAAGGTCGACAACGCCGAGCGTGCGATCGCCGCCGACCCGAACGCCGCGCTGTCGTTTTACGCCACCGGAACCCCGGGCAAGAACTGGGAGGACCTCTGCCGCGGGCCGCACGTACCGAGCACCGGCCGCATCGGCGCGTTCAAGGTGATGTCGCTGGCGTCGTCGTACTGGCACGGCGACGAGAACAGCGACCGGCTCACCCGCGTGTACGGCACCGCGTTCGCAACCGAAGCGGAGCTCGCCGACTTCCTCAAGCAGAAGGAAGAGGCGGCCGCGCGCGACCACCGCGTGATCGGCGCGAAGCTGCGTCTGTTCCACATCGACGAGACCGTCGGCCAGGGGCTCATCCTCTGGACCCCCAACGGGTCGATCGTCCGCAAGGAGCTGCAGACCTTCATCGGCGCGGAGCTGCGCAAGCAGGGGTACACCGAGGTCTTTACCCCGCACATCGGCGGGCTGGACCTCTACAAGACCTCCGGCCACTTCCCCTACTACAAGGACTCGCAGTTCCCCCCGATCATCGAGCGCGACGAGCTCGACCGCCTCGCGAAGGAGGGCTGCTCCTGCTCCGAGGTCATGCACCGCGTCGAGGGGGTGTCGCAGCGCCTTGCCGAAGGCATCAACGAACGTACCGGCCGTGAGACGATCACCAAAGACCGCGTCATGCCCGATGACAGGCTCATCCACGGCTTCATGCTCAAGCCCATGAACTGCCCCCACCACGCCAAGATCTTCGGCTCCTCCCCGCACTCGTACCGCGACATGCCCGTCCGCCTTGCCGAGTTCGGCACCGTTTACCGCTGGGAGCAGTCCGGTGAGCTCAACGGCATGACCCGCGTCCGCGG
>DASPMT010000331.1:0-19434 GCA_035626935.1 Phycisphaerales bacterium
TTCGCCAGCGGCGCGCTGCATCTCGGCGAAGATGGGGAAGATCTTCAGGAGCTCGCCACCGCCGCCGAACCTGAATTCGTTGAGCTCCAGGCGGAGCGGGGTTGCTCCGGGTGCTCCGGTGTCCATCACGCCGCCGTTCACGGGGCCGCCCGCGACGAGGCTCGACTTGGGAGACTTCAGCTTCACGCTCAGGAAGCCCGAAGCGCCGGTCTTGGAGACGTCCCGGGCCTCGACGTCGGCCGTGAGCTCGTCGCCGAGCATCTCGGTGAGCTTGCCGCTGCCGTTGATGAGCGACTCGATCAGCGCGGTGGGGAGCCGGCCCGTGGTGGCGTTGAGGTTGAGCACCGCGCTGTCAGCCTGGACGCGCCCGCCGACGTCGGCCAGGTTGTCCACCGTCCCGCGGACCACCGTGGGGTCGTTGACCACCTGCCCGTTGGTGCGGACCGAGCCGACGCTGGCGGTGAAAGCGATGCCCGTGCTGGACGCGTTGCCGGTGCTCTTGAGCGTGGCCGTGAACTCGGATAGCTCGGTGGTCTCCGTGCCGACGACCCGAGCGGCGCGCCCGGGGCGCGAGCGGTCGCTCCCCTCGACGGGTGCGGCGGTCACAGGCCGCGCCAGAACAATCCGTGGCGAGGCGGCCACGGCGTCGATCGTGAAGACGCCCGGCTTGAGCGGACCGCCCGCTTCGTCTGGGCCGGGCGCTGAGAGCGCGAACGACTTGACGCTCAGCGACACCTTCACCGGCTCGGCGATGCGCCCGTTGGAGGCGTTGGTCTCGCCCGGCTTGATCCCCAGCACCCGCTGTTCGACCAAGGTGGGTGACGCGGTGAGCGACACCGTAAACGGGCCGGCGGCGCGGTAGGCCTCCTTGCTCACCAGCAACTGGGCGCTCTTGACCTCCAGCTGCGGGCTTTCCACGTCCAGCCGCAGCTCCGTCTGGCCCTCGCCCGCCGTCGACACCTCCGCCACCACCGTCGCGCGGTCCCCCAGGAGACCCGTCAGGAGCCCGCCCTGCCCGGTGATCTCGTCCAGCCGCCCGGTGGCGACATCGGTGAGGTTGACCTGCACGCGCGGCCTGCTGCCGTCTGCGCCGCTCCCGCCCGACGCTCGCAGGCGGGCGAGCACGTCCTGCTCGCCGTTGCCCACTACGTCCATCGAGGCCGTCAAACGAAGCCCGGCGGTGCCCGGAGCTCGCCCCCCCGTCGTGTCCATCACCGACAGTGGAACCGCCGCATCCACCGCGAAATTCGCGACGCCGGCGCTGAGGGTCCGTCCGTCAACACGCAGACCGTCGACGATCGCCGGGCGGACCAGGCCCGCCGTGACGGCGAGAATGCTCCGCGCTCCGGCCCAATCGGGCGTGAAGCTCTGCGGCTTCAGCGGGATCATCACCGGCTGCACGCGCACGCTGACGGTCGTCGGTTCACGCAGGCGCGCGCCGGCCACTGCCTCGCCCGTCTGGCCCGCAAGCTCCAGCACGCCGCGGGCGAGCGCATCGGTCAGGTTCGCCGTCCCTTCCATGCGCGTCAACTCGAGGCCGTCGGCGCGAAGCTCACCCTGCACCGCGGCGTTCATCGCAGGGCCGGAAACCGTCACCGCCAGCGGCTGCAGGTTGCCCGACGGCCGTTCGCCCAGGTCGATCGCTACATCGATGCGCGATCCGATCAGCTCCGCGGCTATTCGCTTCATCGGTTCGCCCGCACTGGCACCGACCACCAGCCCCTGCAACGCGCTCCCCGACACGCCGCTCAGCGTCGCCCTCCCCGCCAGGCGACGCGTGCCGAGCCCCGCCAGGCGAGGCAACTCCTGCTCCTCCAGCAGCCCCGAGACTTTCGCATCGCAGGCCAAGTCCGCCGCCTGACCGTTCAGGAGCAGCCGCCCCTGCGCATTGATCGAGCTGGGCATCTGCGGCATCACGGAAGCCGACAGCGTTACCCGTTCAGCGCCGACGGTGACGCCCTGTTCCCCCGGCGCACGCACCACCAAGTCCGACACCGTCACGTGCGCGGCGCCGGACGCGAGCGGGATATCCAGTTTCTTGCCGCTCAGCGGGAGGCGAGCCTGCGTCACAACCACCTCCAGCCTGCCGGTGCCGCTCACCGCCGGAGCGGCGTCCGCCGCCGCGTCCTTGGCGAGCAGCCGCTGCACCAGCGGTGCGCCGCGCTCGACAGTCAGCCGGAGCGGCTCGCCTTGCGGAGCGAGCCCGAGCCCCGTCGCGTCGTACAGCAGCGCTCCCGACGCGGTCACGTTCGCCGACTTGACGCTCAGCATGATGTCGGTCGGTGGGATCGCCGCGCCGCCTCCGGCTGTTCCCACCCCCTTGGTCGTTGCGTTCAGCACAAGATCGACGGTCGGACCGACGTCGGTGGCCAGCTCCAGTGGGAGTCCACTCGAGGTGACGAAAGGTGTGAGCAACCCCGTCGCCACCGACTTTGCCTCCAGCTTTCCAATGATCTTGCCCGGCACGCTGCCGCTGGAGATCGCAAGCCGCCCGTCGGTCCCTATGAGCTCCGAGAGCTGGACGTTCAGGTCCAGATCCCCGGCCGACTGGCCGCCGATCGTCACGCCTGTATAGCCGATGATGTCGACGCCTTTGACCAGGTCCTTGGCGATCACGCCGAGAGAGACCTGGCGGACGACCAGGGCCTCGGGCGCCAGCTCCGCCGCGGCGGGTCCGCGGCGCCTGATGGTGCCACGCAGCTCGCTGCTCGTGAGCAGCGAAACCTCCGCCTTGGCGCCCGCCCAGCCCGCCGACGCACCCGCCGGCAGGTCGAGCGAGTCGATCGTTACGGTCGCGCCGGGCCAGTGCGAGACCGCGATCCCCGCGTCGCTGAGCCCTTTGGCCACACTGGGGCTCCGCTCGAGGAACGCGAGGCTCTTGAGCGTCACGATCCCCTTCCGCGTCGCCCGAAGGCGTGAGGCATCACCGGTTCCTTCGGTCCTGATCCCCAAGTCGGCCGTCGCGTTTGGTGCGGAGATCACCGCGTCGGCGTCCAGCGCGCTCAACGGACCCTTGAGCTTGATCTTGGCGTCGGCAGTTGCCCCGAGCGCGCCGCTCAGCACGCCGCCCTGGGACGCAAGCGCGTCCAACAGGTTCATCGGCGCACCCGTCGCCTCAACGGTGGCGTCGATGCTCGCCTTATCGAGCGTCAGCACGCCCCCCGCGATCAGGCCGGTAACAGTGGCGTCCACGCTCAGTGAACCGGTAGAGGGACCGTCGATTGTCTCGCCGAAGGTCGCGTTCAGCGCGGCCTTGGCCGTAGGGCTCCCGGCGGTGGCGACAGCCACGGTTCCCTTGAGCTGCTTCATCGCGGCGCGGCCGCGCTCGACACCCCCCGCGTCACGCTCGACGAACGTCGCGTCGATGCCGGCGACGTCCAGCGTGAGGTTGAGCTCGGGGATCCGGGTCGTCCCGCCCGAACCGCCGCCGGGCGCTGCCCCGCCTTTGCCGCGCAGCGCGCGCTCAAAGTTCGTCGTCGCGACGCCGGAGGCGTCGGTCGATCGGACCACGTCGAGCCGCCCGCTGACCTTCGCCGTTCCCAGGTCCTTCAGCCCGCCCAGCGCCTTCCAGATCCCCAGGCTGCTCTCAACGTCGAACGTCCCCACCAGGTTCCCTTCGGGGTCGCGCAGCTCGAGGCCCCGCACGATCGCCGGTCCGCCCCACCCGACGCTGACGCTCTTCACCTTTACCGAGCCGCTGATCCCCTTCGCCGCCGCCTCCTCGATGATCCCGGGCGCCTTGGACGCCGCGATCATCGGCACCACCAGGTACCCGCCCACCGCGAGCAGCACCACCGCCGCCGCCGCGCCGATGAGCAGGCGCTTGAGCCACGGCTTCTTGCGGTCGCCGCCGACAGGCGTTGAGGAGGGCGGGTCCGTGGGGGCCATGAAGTGCTCCTTCAACGTGCGCACCGGCGGCGCCCGCTGCTTGACAGTATTCGGCACACCGTGAACACACGATGAACGCCGATGGTCGGCCGATCGCAGGTTTGCGTCGCCAATGAAAAAGCCCCGGCGCGGGCCGGGGCTTGTCGTCGCGCGTAGATGGGGTCAGGTCAGGTCGAGGCGGTGCCGCTGGCGGCCGCGGCCGGCGGCGGCGTGGCGGGATTGGCGCCGTCGGCCTTCACCTTGGGCGGCGTCGGCTCGCCGGCGGGTTCAAAGTAGAGGTGGTCCTCGTCCTTGCCCTCGGCGTTCTGCTTGCGCGTCACCACGACGCTCTGGCCCATCTGGATCTGGCCGCCCAGCAGCATCTCGCTGAGCGGATCCTCGAGGAACTGGCCCACGGCCCGGCGCAACGGACGAGCGCCGAAGTCGGGGTTGTACCCCTTCTCGATCAGGAAGTCCTTTGCCTTCTGGTCGAGGTTGAGGGCGATCCCCTGCTGCTGCATGCGGTTGGCCAGCTTGACCACCTCCAGGTCCACGATGCCGATCAAGTCGTCGCGCGTCAGCGGGCGGAAGACCACGACGTCGTCGAGACGGTTGATGAACTCGGGGCGGAAGAACCGCTCCACCTCCTTCATCAGGATCGTCTTGATGTTGTCGAAGTTGCCCTGCGACTCCTTCTTCTGGAAGCCGAACCCGCCGCCGCCCTTGATCAGGTCAGCGCCGATGTTGCTGGTCATGATCAAGATGGTGTTGCGGAAGTCGACGTTCCGGCCGAACGAGTCGGTCAGGCGCCCTTCCTCCATGATCTGCAGGAGCATGTTGAACACGTCCGGGTGCGCCTTCTCGACCTCGTCGAGCAGGATCACGCTGTACGGACGGCGGCGGACCCGCTCGGTGAGCTGGCCGCCCTCCTCGTACCCGACGTAGCCGGGGGGCGCGCCCACCAGACGGCTCACGTTGTGCTTCTCCATGTACTCGGACATGTCGAGCGTGATCAGGGCGTCCTCGTCGCCGAACATGAACTCGGCGATGGCCTTGGCCACCAGCGTCTTGCCCACGCCCGAAGGACCGCAGAAGATGAAGCTGCCGGCCGGACGCTTGGGGTCCTTCAGGCCCGCGCGGCTGCGCCGGATGGCCTTGCTGATCGCCTTGATCGCGTCGTCCTGCGACACCACCTTCTTGTGCAGCTCCTTCTCGAGCTCCAGCAGGCGTTGGGCCTCTTCCTTCTTGAGGCGCTTGAGCGGCACGCCCGTCATCTTGCTGATGACCTCGGCGATGACCTCCTCGTCCACCGTGCCGGCGGACTGCTGCGCCTTCTCGCGCCACTCCTTCAGCACGGTGTCCTTCTGCTTCTTGAGCTGCTCAGCGCGGTCGCGGAGTTCCGCCGCGCGCTCGTAGTCGGCCGAGCGCACCGCGTCCTCCTTCTCCACGTTGAGCTTCTCGATGTCGGCCTCGACGTCCGCCAGGCTCGGCGGCTTGGTCATGCTCTTGAGGCGTACCCGCGCGCCGGCCTCGTCGATCGCGTCGATCGACTTGTCCGGCTGCACGCGGCCGGTGATGTACCGGCCCGACAGCTCGACCGCCGCGACGATCGCGTCGTCGGTGATCTTCACCTTGTGGTGCTCCTCGTACTTGCCGCGCAGGCCCTTGAGGATCTCGATCGCCTGCTCGTTGTTGGGCGGGTCGACGGGGATCGGCTGGAACCGGCGGGCCAGCGCGTTGTCCTTCTCGATGTACTTGCGGTACTCGTCGAAGGTCGTGGCGCCGATGCACTGGATCTCGCCGCGCGACAGGGCCGGCTTGAGCACGTTGGCCGCGTCGATCGCGCCCTCGGCGCCGCCCGCGCCCACCAGCGTGTGCAGCTCGTCGATGAACAGCATCACGTTCTTGGCGCGGCGGACCTCGTTCATCACAGCCTTGATCCGCTCCTCGAACTGGCCGCGGTACTTGGTACCGGCGACCATCATCGCCAGGTCGAGCACCACCAGCCGGCGGTCGGAGAGGATGTCGGGAACGTCGCCGCTGATGATCTTCTGCGCCAGGCCCTCGACGATCGCGGTCTTGCCCACGCCCGCCTCACCCAGCAGCACCGGGTTGTTCTTGGTGCGGCGGCAGAGGATCTGCACCAGCCGCTCGATCTCGTTGGCGCGGCCGATCACCGGGTCCAGCGCGCCCTCGCGCGCCAGCTCCGTCAGGTCGCGGCCGAAGCTGTCGAGCGCCGGCGTCTTGCTCTTGCCGGCACGCGCCGCCGTTCCTTCAGCCGAGCCGGTACCGCCCGACGACGGCTCCTTCGCAGCGCCGCCGCCCGAAGACGACGACCCGCCCGAGGCCTCTTCTTCGCCGCCCGGGCCCGCGCCCAGCAGGTTGAGGACCTCCTCGCGCACCTGCTCGAGCTTCAGCCCAAGGTTCATCAGCACCTGCGCCGCAACGCCGTCGTGCTCGCGCAGCAGGCCCAGCAGCAGGTGCTCGGTGCCCACGTAGTTGTGGTTGAGGTTCCGCGCTTCCTCGATGGCGTACTCGATGACCTTCTTCGCCCGCGGCGTCTGCGGCAGGCGCCCCATCGTCACCATCTCAGGACCCGGCTTCACCAGCTTCTCCACCTCAAGACGCACCTTCCGCAGGTCCACGTCGAGGTTCTTGAGAACGTTTGCGCCGACACCCGAACCTTCTTTGACAAGGCCGAGCAGAATGTGCTCGGTCCCGATGTACTCGTGGTTGAAACGCTGCGCTTCCTGGTTGGCCAAGGCCATCACCTTCCGCGCACGATCAGTGAATCGCTCGAACATTGCTCGCTCCTGCCGTGAGGTCGGCGGCTCGCCGCCGGCGGCCCCACGGAACTGAACGCCTCCCGGGCCCGACACCTACGCGACCCGGGCGGCCCTCGTACGAACATACGTATCAAGGGCCGCTCGCGGATGACCCGGCCACGCCGCGGCGGCGCGCCGGAACACCCATGTCGGTTATCGACTTCAAGCGGCGTGCCGATTGGCCGAATCCGCCGCCCGTCGTGAAAACCGTCACATCGGTTTGCTTCACCTCACTCCAACCTGCCATCTCGGGCTGAAAAACGCGCACTTCTCGCCGTTCTGGCCACGGCCGAGACCGCCGGAGGCGTAAGGCTTCCTAGGGGTTCGCCTGACAGGGCACGAGATTGTCTGCCAAGCTGACAGCTTCGGTACCGTTCGATTGGGTCGTCTGCCCTACACGCCTTTGCACGCGGCCTGAACGAAAAACGCCCGGCACGGGCCGGGCGTTTGGGTGCCTAGTGGTGTCAGTCGTTACTTCTTTTCGGCCGGCGCGGCCTCCGCTGCCGGCTTGTCGGCCGGTTGCGCGGCTCCGGACTTCTTCACGACGGTAGAGAAGTAGTTTTTTACCACGCCCTGCAGCTCGCGGGGGATCTGGTTGTTGTTGATCGACTCCGTGGCCTGCTGGGCCGCCACGGTCGCCAAGTCGGCGAAGGCCTGCTTGCTCTCGCCCTTGATCTGCTCGCCTTGGACCAGCATGGTCCCGATCATCGGACCGTTGCCCAGCGCGGTGCGGACCTTGGCCTTTTTGAACCGCTCAATGTCCTGCTGCTCGCCCGGGTTGCCGCCGCCCTGGCTGATTCCACCGCCGCCGCGGCCGAAACCGCCTTCCTTGTCCGTCTCGCCATTGGCGAACGGCTTGGTGCTGTTCGGGTCGCCCTCGCCCCCGCCGTTGCCCCCTTGGCACTCACCCTCGCCGGGGTTGCTGCACTGGCCCATCCCCTCGCCCATCTGCTGGCTGGCGTTCTGGCACTCGCTCATGGCCGCTTCCAGCGCGTCCATGTCGGCCTTGGCCATCTCCATCTGCGACATCTGCTCCTGCATGTCAGCCATCGCCTGGGCGCCCTGTTGGCTCATCTTGCCGTCTTTGCTCATGTTCTGAGCCATGTTCTGGCACGCCTGGGCCATGCTCTGGCACGCTTGGCTCGCGCTCTCCTGTGCCTGCGCGGCGTTCTCCATCGCCTGCTTCTGCTCCTTGCTCATCCCCTCCTTGTTCTCAAGGGCTTTCTTCAGGGCGTCGGGGCTGTTCGCCAGCTTCGGGTCAAGGCCGGCCTTGGCGAGCTGCTCCTCGAGCTTCTTCTTGTCGGCCGCGAGGCGCTCGAGCTGCTTCTGCAGGTTCTCGAGCTGAGCCTTGGCCGCGGCGGCGTCCTCGGGCTTCATCTCGCCGGCGGCCATCTGCTGGGCCATCTTGGCGAGTTCCTCGGAGGCCTTGTCCATGTTGCCCTGAGCGAGGCTCTTGGCGAACTCGTTGAGCGGGCCGGCGCCCGGCTGACGCAATCCCTTCATCTTCTCGAGTGTGGCGTCGGCCTTCATCGCCTTGTCGGAGAGCTTCATCTGCTCGAGCTTTTCCTTCATGGAGGTAAGCTGCTTGATCGCCGAGCGGCGGATCTCTTCCGGCGTCTGGGGCTTCTCGGCCTTCTCCGGTTTGTTTGCCTCGGCGGACTCACCCTCGCCGAACTTCTTCATCGCCTCTTCCAGCTTCTTCTGGGCGGCCGAAACGGCGACCTTTGTCTCGTTCTTAGCCTGTTCGACCTTCTCGGTTTCGACCCGCTCCTGCTCCTTGGCCGCTTCGCGCCCAAAGAGGTCCATCTTCGGCAGCACAAACCAGACCGCGGCGAAAGCCAAGGCCAGGGCAAGCGGCGCGGGCCAGTAGCTGGGGGCCCGCACGGGCACCGCCTGCCCGACCCGTACGCCGCGGGCCGCCCGCTGTGCCGTCTCCATCACGTTCACCGCCCACCCGTCGTTGTTCCCCTGCACGGTCAGCGCCGTGGAGATCGATTCTTTCAGGTCGCCCCCTTCGTCGACGGCGCGGGCGACGTGCTGCCTGCTCACCGGACGCACGGCGGCGCCGATCAGCGCCAGCACGACTGCGGAGGCCGGCGCCATCCACGCGAACTTCACCCAGTCGATACCGACTCCGAAGACCTGCTGTGCAACGCGAGCGCAGAGCGCAAACACGATCGCCGCGCTCAGCAGCACCACCAGCAGCACGAGGAACCGTCGAGCCGCAAGACGGAGAGCCGCGGCCCGAAGAACCCTGTTGATGTCGCCCATGGTCAGTCTCCAGTCCCTCCCCTCCTTACAGATGCCCCCGCCGTCCACACCAGTCTACCACTGCATCGACCATCCGCCTCAGAAAACCCGCCGGGTGACAACCTTTGACGTGCCGAACGCGCAGGAGGTTCGCCCGGATCGTTTACCCTAACAATCAACGATCGACCTAATCCGTTTATTGCAGGCTTTTCGGTGTCGGTCTGTCGCCGGTTTCTGCCGGTCCAAACCGCAGGAACCACTCCGGCAGGCCCGCTTCGCGGTACGCGCGGTCCCAGCATCCGTGATCCAAATCCGGGTAGATGGTGATCCGCAGCGGCGAGCGGGTTCCATCGTCCTTGGAGACCTGCACCGCGCGCAGCTTGCGGGGGCCGGGCATCTCGACGGCCAGCGCGTCAAGGGCCGCGACCATCCGGCGCGTCTGGGCAGCTGGAACTACATCGTCGCACGCTCCGTGGAACGCCCAGACCGGCGTGATGAGGACCGCTTCGGCGATCGTGGCCCCGTCACCCTCCCAGCGGTTGGCGTTCATCTGCGGGTCAACGTACCCGCACACGGGCGCCACCGCGGCGAACAGGCCGGGGTAGGCGGCGGCGATTTCCCACGTCCCGTTCCCGCCCTGAGAGAGCCCGGTTAAATAGATCCGACCTTCGTCGATGCTCCACTGTTCCTTTGCCGCGTTAAGACAGGCCATCATCAACTCTTTGTGATCCAGCCACTTGCTCTCCCGGGTGGGTTTCTGCGGCAGGACGATGACAAACGGCCACCGCGTTGATGCAGCCCATACAGCCGGCATCAACCCCACCGTCGTCTGCTTGCGTCCGTCGGTCCCGCACTCGCCGCTGCCGTTCAGGAAGACGATGCAGGGCCAGCCGCCGGCGGGCGCCTCGCCGGGTGGAACGTATACGGCAAACTTCTCTCCCTCGTTCAAGCTTTCCTGCAACAGCTCCCCCGCGGCACCGCCGACCGGCAGGCTGGCGCAACCTGTCGCCGCCACCCAAGCCGCGCACGCCACGACCGCGAGTGCAAGCTTCATCCCGACTCCTCTACTTAGAGATACGCCACCGCGAACCCGATCCAGCCGATGAGCGCTGCCACGGCCAGCAGCGGCAGCGCAAGCACACCCCAGACAACTCTCCCAACACTGACGACGCCATGGTTGCGGACGACGAGCTGAACGATGGCGCTGACGGCCACCCAGACCGCCGCCAAGGGGACCATGTACATCCCCAGGCAAGGCACCGCGATCAGAAAGCTCGAACCCAGCGCGTAGCCGAAGCACTCGGCGGTCCTGGCGAAGCCGACGTCCGCGGCGCGCGGGTTCCCCAAGGTCATGATCAAGTGCGCCGCGCCAGTCCACAGGAGCCCGATGAGCGCTATCCCCAGCGGCGGCAGCACCAACCAAAGCGCGCCGTTGAGGACCATGTCGAGAATGTCCGAGCCGCCCGCCTGGATCCCCAGCCGGCTGTACTGCATGGTCAGGCAGAAAACCCCCATCCAGCCGATCCCGGTCGCCACCGAAAGCAGCACCACCAGCATCCCGAACCACCACGCTTCCCCCGGGCTGGTCGTTTGCCCACAGTACTTCGCCAGCCGGTGGGGCAGGAACGCCGACAGCCCGATCGTCTTGAAGAACGACTTGAAGCGGCCGCGGGTGGCCCGTTCGCGCCACGGCACCACCCCCCCCACGGTCTGCACCTCGCTCACGCCTGCCGTCGGCAGCAGAACCATCTCCGACTCATCAACCTCCTTCGTGCACTTCACACACGCGAAGCGCCGTGGCCACAAGTGTCCGCCCTCTGCGGTGCCGTAGTACGCCTGCCGGCAGTGCGGGCACATGAAGCGCACGCTGTTGACGACGAACTCGTACTCCGTCGGCGAGAAGCCGAGCCCGCACTCGGGGCATACGCGGGCCGCCAGGTCCCACAACGGGTAGTCACACCGCTTGCAGTGCACGCTCACTCCTCACAGAGTCTCCGAGTCCTCCGGCAGGCCCTCGGCCCTCCACCGGGCAACCTCGTCCTTCGCCCAAGGCCGCGACAGCACAGCCAGCACGATCACCGGATAGGCGGCCACGATCACGGTGCCGACCGCCGTCATCGCCAGACCCTTGGCGATCTCCGCCTGCGCCGTGCTTGCCGTGATGCTCGCCACTCGCTCCGACGTCAGGAATGTTTGCGCAAGCCCGACGCACAGACCGACAGCCGCCACCGCCAGCCGTGACCAGGCCCAGGCCCTGTGCATGCCGGCCGAAGCGGGCTTGCGCTTCAGCATCGAAATCCCCGCAACCAGCAGCCACGCTGCCAGCGCCACGCTGAGCAGCGCGATAAGTCCCTGAGCCATCATCCATGGACGCGTCACAGCCATCGCGTCCGCCGCAGCGGCGGGGCTCCTGTTCGCAGGTGCACCCGGCTGGGTCGGCAGCGAGCGCATCCAAGTTTCGAGCATTCCCTGGAAGAGAAGCCCGAAGCTCGCGAAGCAGGTGTTGCACAGGATCCCCAAGGAACCGAGCACGACACTCGTCGTTCCGATTACGCCGGGCCACTTTGCGGGCGCATGTACGGAGTTTAGAATGTCGGAGTCGTTGTTAACGGTGTATTGGTTCAACGGTGCCTCCCGCGACTGAGTCTACCACGTCAGCCTCCGCGCGTTTCACGCCCGGCGAGCAGCCCCACCACCTTCGGCAGCACATCCCCGCTCCGCCCGCGCACAGTCACATCCACTATCCCCGACGCCGCGGTCTCTTCCGCGTTCACCTCCGCCGTCGCTGCGCCGCGCATCGCCGCCATCCGCACAAATCCCGCCGCCGGGTAGACAACACTGCTGGTTCCGATTGATACGAACGCGTCGCACGCCGAGAGCGCCTCCTCCGCGGCCGCAAGCGCGGCCGGCGGCAGCATCTCGCCGAACCACACCACGTCGGGCCGCAGCAGCCCTTCGGCGTCGAACGGCGACTTGGCCGGGAACTCCGCGAACCCTTCAGCCGGCGGTTCCACTTGCCGGCCCGTTCGGGTGCAGCGCCAGGTGATGATGTTGCCGTGCAGCTCGACCACATTCCTCGAGCCGGCTTTCTGGTGCAGCCGGTCGACGTTCTGCGTCAGCAGCGTCAGGCGACCGCCGCGAGATTCCAGCAGGCGCTCCAGCTCGGCGAGCGCAACGTGCCCGGGGTTGGGAGCCGCGGCAAGGCACCCCAGCCGCCGCCGGTCGTACCAGCGCGACACCGCCGCCGGATCGGCCGCAAACGCTTCCGGCGTCGCCAGCTTCATCGGATCAAACTCCGCCCACAGCGCCGCCATCGTCCCGGCCCCGGCCGCTGCGCCGTGCACTGCCTCCCGAAACGTCGCGATCCCTGATTCGGCCGATACCCCCGCACCTGTGAGCGCGACCACCCGCCGCGCCCCGCGCAGCGCCGACGCAACCTCTTCTATCAACGCGTCCATCGCTCAAGCGTACAGCCTGGCAACCCGGTAGACCGTCGGTCCCGGCGGGAGCCACCGCGTCAGGGACGCCGTTGTCCTGGCACCGGTTCACCCCGCAAGCGCCGACCGGTGCGCGTGCAGGAACCACCGCTCAATGAGCACGCGCCGCGAGAGCCACCGGTTCGCAAGCAGGAAGGCCGCCGCTCGCTCTCTCAGCTTCAGCGCCAATCCCGCCGGCGTACTCGCCGCGGTCGGTTTCCCGAAGCGCCGCCTGATCCGCTCCGCGTACCGCCGCAGCTTCTGCGCCGAGTAGTCCCCCCGCGCACCGAGCACCACTTCCGCCGCCAGCATCCCCGATTCGACCGCCGGTCGTATCCCCTCGCCGCTTTCCGGGTACGCCAACCCCGCCGCGTCTCCCACCAGCAGCACGCCGTCGCCCACCGGCGGCCGCGAAGCATGGCCGTACAGGATGTACGCGTGCCCGTGAAATCTGTCGGGTGTGTCGCGCGGGATCCGACCCTGCTCCTTCATCAGCCCGCAGAACGCCGCCGCCCGCTCGGCGAACCGGTAGCTGTCTTCGCGCCCCAGCCCGACGTTCAGGTGATCACCCTTGCGGAAGCACCACCCATACCCCTTCAGGTCCGGGCAGAAATACAGCTCCGGCACAGCGCCTTCGACCGCGCATTCCGCCGCCTGTTGCGAGCCCATCCGGTGCTCAAACTCCTGCGCCGCCACCACGAGCTCTCTCGCAGCTCCCGCCGCGGAGCCGCCCATCATCCGAGCGACCGGGCAGAAGTGCCCGCCGGCACCGATCAGAAGGGGCGCCCGAATCGAGCCGTTGACGACCCACCCGCCCTCGGCGCGCTCGAACGTCTCCCCCTTCTCTCCAAGCATCAGCCGCGCCCCGCTCCGCTCCAGCAGATAGTGGTCAAACTCGCACCGCCGGATGCCGTAGCTCACCGGCCGCCCGTACTCGGTCAGGATCGTCCGCCCGCCCAGAAGCCCGGTGCGGAAGCCGGTGATCGGCTGCAGCACGCGCGACGACGCGTACTCCGCCACGTCAAGCCGTAGCTCCTGGATCACCGCGGGCGTGATCCACCCGGCGCACGTCTTGTCCCGGGGGAACGTCCGCTTGTCCAGCACCACAACATCCAGGCCGCCCGCGCTCAGCCGCCGCGCACACGCCGACCCTCCTGGCCCGCCGCCGACGATCAGCACGTCGCACCTTTCCATGCGTCACGCTCCTAGCGGTACAGGTGCTCGCGCGTCATCGGCACACCGTTGTCGGTCACCCGGCCGAACGTCACCTGGAACAGCTGCAGCCAGCCGGTTGTGAACGCCGCGATCGACGCCGACAGGTACAACCGCCACATCCGCACAAACCGCTCGTCGAACATCGCGCGCACCCGCTCCCGCGAATCCTCGAAGCGCGCGAGCCAGTGCCGCAGCGTCGCCGCGTAGTGCAGCCGCAGGTTCTCGACGTCCAGCACCACCAGCCCGCTGGGCTCAAAGATCCCCGCCATCTCGCCCAGCGACGGCGCGTACGCCCCCGGAAAGATCCTCGCCCTGGTCCACGCGTCCACCGGCATGGGCCGGTGGCGCCCGATGGTGTGGATCAGCCCCCGCCCCGAAGGCGACAGGCACCGATCGATCACCGCACCGAGCTCGCCGTAGTGCCGCCGCCCCACGTGCTCGAGCATCCCCACCGACACGAACGCGTCAAACCTCCCCGCGATGTTGCGGTAGTCGTCCTCGATGAACTCCACCTGTCCGCTCAACCCCTCCGCCGCCGCCCGCTCGCGCGCGAACGCCACCTGCTCCCGCGAGACGTTGAACGCCTTCACGCGCACGCCGTAGCGGCGCGCCATGTAGAGCGCAAGCCCGCCCCACCCGCAACCCGCCTCAACCACCCTCTCCCCCGCGCTGAGCCGCATCTTCCGACACACAAGCTCCATCTTCGCGGCCTGCGCATCCTCAAGCGAGAGGCCCTCCCGGGGGAAGTACGCGCACGTGTACGCCATCGCCTCGTCAAGCCACAGCCGATAGAACGCGTTGCCGATGTCGTAGTGGTGGCGT
The DNA here is from genome assembly GCA_035626935.1 of Phycisphaerales bacterium. Lineage (GTDB taxonomy): Bacteria > Planctomycetota > Phycisphaerae > Phycisphaerales > UBA1924 > JAJTGZ01. The sequence goes on from DASPMT010000331.1 coordinate 14,456, forward strand.
GCGTTGGCGCGGGCACGCGACAGCGTGTTCAACGGTCCGCGCCGCAGCCCGGCCGTCGGTCGGCCGTCGGTGGCGCCGCCGCTGAGCTGCCGCCGGTTAACCTCCTCCAGCAGCGCCACCAGATCCCCCTCCACCTCGATGCGCCCGTCGCTGTACAGCTCGCCGAACTGAAACTCCGGGTCCAGCAGCAGCCGGTACAGGGCCCCCCGGTCACGCAGCACGACCCGCGCAACCGCCGCCCCTTCGCCGACGGCGACCTCCTCTCCGTTCCAGAGCCTGATCCCCACCGGTGGACGCCGCATCCGCTCCAGAACCCGGTGTACAAGCCAACGCTCCGGCGCAAGCACGGCAGACTGCGCGGCCTCGGCACGTGGACCAGCGGTCAGACCAAAGCGCCCCATGATCGTCCATCCTCCCGCGCCGGGCACAGCACGCACGCTCAGACCGGGCCCGGCGGTCAGATCACCCTACCCCTCCAGGCAAACAGCAGCGTTGATGGCGTATGAGTTCTTTTTCACCACGCTCACAGCTTCGTCGCGGTACGGGCCGTGCCCAATGCCCAGGAACGGGAGTCGGCGAAAGACCCATGCGGTGTGCCGGTTCCTCGGTGAAACCCGCCTTCACCGCCCCCACCGGTCGAGGACCAGACTCACGCGCCGCCGCGTCATCATCGCCAGCACGACGACCGGGTAGGCCGACGCGAGCGCGATCGCAAACAGGCCCTGCCCCACCAGCATCAAGGTAATGGCGGCCGAAGGTGGCCCCCCGCCGGCAGCCTGCAGCGAGTTCATCGCGCCAAACTGGGCTTTCTGCATCCCAACCGTAACCCCTGCCGTCACCAGCCCCATGGCGATCCGCGTCCATGCCCACCCTTTGTGCATGCCGAAGCCCGCCGCGCGGCGCTTGACCAGGGTGATCCCGGCGACAAGGAGCCACACCGACACCGCGAGGCTCACAACCGCCACCACGCCCGCCGCGATCATCCATGGCTGCATCGCGTCGAGCATCTGCTTCATCTCGGCGGACTGTCGGGCGCTCTGCGCGTTCCTGGCCCCCGAATTCGCCATGTCCGCGAGCCAGGACATCATCGAACCGCCGAGTAGACCGCCCACTGCCGAGCAGGCGTTGTACGCGGCGCCGAGCGAACCTAGCACGATGCTCACAATGCCAAGCACCTTGGGCCACGCAGGCTCCGACACGGGGAGCTGCGCCGGATAGGTCGGTGGGTTGGGAGAGTGGATATAGCTCATCGGTGCGGCCGCCACCGGTAGTGTACAGCCCTGTGCCGGCGGCTCGGGCACGCGGTTGTGTTTCCACCCGGACGGCGCCAACAAAAAAAAGCCCCGCGGTTCCGGTGAGGGAGAGTCGCGGGGCGAAAGGATGTCGGTGTTCAGCCGTCTGTACGCACCGGCGTGCTCGCCGGCCGTCGGAAAAGACCCGACGCGTCTCGCGGCGCGGGTCAAGTCGGACAGCAGACTCTCGCCCGCCGGTCCGCTCCTGTCCTGAGATGCCGTGCGGAACAGTCTCCTCTCCCGCACGACGTTGACACTCGTCTGTATCGGCCGGCCTGTCAGGGCAGGCTGAATGTTCGCCCCGGGCGGCCCCTGGCCGTGCCGGAAAAGCCCGCGCTGCGCCTCCTAGGCGCACCGAGGTCCCGCTCTGCTCAACTGCACATGCGTCATCCGGTGCTGGAGAAGCCACCGGACATCAAAGAACTTGAACTGCATCGCAGGAACAAACAAGCCGCGACAGAGCAGCCGCGGCCGATAACACCGAAAAGCCGTTGGAGTTGATCTCTCTCCTCCGCGGGCCCTCTCTCTCGCTCCAAGCCGAGCGCTCTCGCACGAAGCTCTGGACGGAGCTCCGCCCGTGCGTTCTCACGCCGAGGAGGAGCAAAGCGAGCAGAGGGCGTCGCAGCCCTCGACTCAGTCACACCCACGCGGTAGGAGCCTCCGTCAGCGGCTGCGCCGCAACGCTCTCGCGCCGCGCACTCAACCGCTCTCTCCTCCAGCCGGCGCGCTACGGGGCCGCGCAGCCGATCTCTCGTCTCTTCCAGCGGGGTCCATCCACAGTCCCGACCCGCAACCGGCTCTCGCCGATCCGTGTCGTTCCATCAGTCATTCCTTTCGAGCCGCTCTCGCGGCGCTCCAGGTCTGTCTTGATCGACGGCCCGCTCCGCATCTCTCTCTCAGGACAAACCAGAAGAGGGAAGGAGTTGTCGCGTCGTATTATGCTTCCAGCCAGTCCAAAGTGGTTAGGACAGCGAAGCGTGGCCGTCGATCAAGACAGACATGGTCGGGTCATTCACTTGTCAGATCCGCACTGCGTGACTCACCTGCAATCTGCGTGCCAGACGCCCTCGGTCTTTCCGATCTCCCGCGATCGACGGCCCGCTCTTTAACCCTCTCTCTCAGAGCTGGTTCCCGGGCGGGAGGGATGTGTGTCGGATCGCTTGCACCCGGCAACCGCTCACTCTCTTTCAGATCGCAGAGACAAGCCGTCGATCGGGAGAGACTAGATACAGACGATGCAGACGGTCGGCTCCCGCTGATTTACGCCAGGCCTTCTTCCATCGCCAGTCTTTCTCGATCGACGGCCCGCTCTGTAACCCTCTCTCTCGGAGCCGGCCACCAGGCGGGAGGATGTGTTGGATTGCAGAGTGTTGACCCGGCAGCTGCTCAACTGTCTTGATCACAGAGTCGAGCCGTCGATCGGGAAAGACTGGCAAACGCGTGTAGAAGCCGTAGAGGCAGCCAACTCAGTTAAACACTGATTCACTCGACGGCTGCCCGGGCGATCTCCAGCAGGCCCGCACAGGGGTAGGGGAAGGAGTGTCGCGTCATTTGCCCGTACAGCACCGTCAGGGTCTCGCTCGATCAGCCGGCGAGTGAGTCAGTGTCGTTCTTCTTTACTTGTCAAACCTCTCTCCCCTCTGCCCGACGCTTTGCAAGTGTCGTGCCAAGGGCCTCAGTCTCGCCGGGTTCGACGGCCTTTCGGGTGTCTCTCTCCTGCCATTGATCGGGGGAGGAATGGAGTGTCAGGTCTATTAGACCAACCAACAGCCGGTTTCCGCACCCGCCAGGCCGTCGAACCCGCGAGACTATTATCCAACACCCTGCTATTGCAACCGTCATGCCAGAGCGGTTATGCGGCCAGCGATGTCGCCAAGGCTTCGATCGTCTCCATCTCTGCCGTCGCCGGGACATACGCCGCCGCCCCAGCGCGCCGGGCGGTCAGTTCCATGTCGGTACCGCCCACCGGTCCCACAACGACACACCGTACGGGGTTCCAGTGCGTAGAGAGCCGTTGGACGAGCGACAGGGCGCCGTCCGAGGCCTCTTCGATCTGCACGATGAGCACCCGGACACCCCGGGTCATCGTCCAGCGAACCAGGCCGGGCTCGTCGGCATTCAGGATGGACCAGTTGCGGCGCAGCGCGGCACGGGCAACACCCGGACCGCAGGCTTCGCCGAACTGCGCAACAGCCACAGGCTGCGCGCGATCACCGCCGATCATGTCTCTCTCTCCTCCAGCAGGGCGCTGAAAGCTCTCGAACACGCTGAGATTGCAACCGCTGTGCCAGGGCGAGTCACGCAAAGAGGGGGGCGCGGCGCGTAAATCCACCGACTGTTCACAACCGACACATTTCACAAGCCAACAGGGGATCTGCGGCTCGACACGGACTGTTGTGCCGGTCCGGTACACAGTTCCATTTTGGTCCGCCGTTTTGGGACAGCGCCGCTTGGCCGCTGCCTCGCGCGGGCTCGTCGACGGCGCCAAAAACAAAACCGCCCGCATTCGCGGGCGGTGGCTCACTCACTCCCTCGCCGGTTCCCCAGCCTTACTCGGCGTCTGCGATTCCGTTGGTGAGGTGCTTGAGGTTGTACTTCGCCACCTTCCGGTACAGCCGCCGACGCTCGACGGCCAGCAAGCCCGCAGCGCGGTTCTGGTTCCCGTCCGTCAGCCGCAGCGCCCGCGAGATCAAGTCTCGTTCCATGGACTCAAGCGTCACCACGCTTGCCGCATCATCGGAGACCGTGATGGGTGACGCGGTCGGCGTCGGGACCGCCCCCGCCTCGCGGACACGCTCGGGAAGGTCACTCAGCTGGATCACGCCCCCTTGGCAGAAGACCGCGGCATGCTCAAGGGCATTGGCCAATTCGCGGACGTTGCCCGGCCACTGGTACCTTTGCAGCGCCGCCGCGGCCTCGTGACTCAGGACCCGCTCTCCCTCGCCGTACAGCTCCGCGAGCTGCCGCAGAAAGTGCTGGGCCAGGGCCGTAATGTCCTCGCTCCGCTCGCGCAGCGAAGGGAGCCGCACCTGCACGACATCCAGGCGGAACAGAAGGTCCTCGCGGAACTCCCCCCTGCTCGCCATCTCGCGCAGGTTTCGGTGTGTGGCGCACACCACGCGCACATCGACGTGGATCGGCTTCACCGAGCCCAGCGGCACTACGCTCCGCTCCTGGATGCACCGCAGCAGCTTCGCCTGTGTCTTCAGCTCGAGCTCGCCGATCTCGTCAAGGAACAGCGTTCCTCCGTCGGCGGCGCGGATGAACCCAAGAGAAGGTCCATCGGCGCCGGTAAAGGCGCCTTTGACGTGACCGAAGAGCTGGCTCTCCAGCAGCGTGTCGCGCAGGCCGGTGCAGTCAACGGCCACAAAGGGCCCGCTCGCGCGGCGGCTCTGCCCGTGAATGGTTCGAGCCGTCAACTCCTTACCGGCCCCTGACTCGCCATGGATCAGCACCGTGCAGTCGCGCGGCGCAACCGCGGCGATCATCCCTTTCAACCGCTGCATCGCCGGGCCGCCCCCCACCAGCGGCGCCGCAGTCCCCGCGGCCGGGCCCGAGCCCGACCGTGTGTCAACCTTGATGGAACTTGCCACGGCCATGCGACTGCGCCCTTCGAGCAACCGCCGGACCACACCCTATCGCACGCACGAGGCCCACGACAGCGCCCGAAAATTGCGTACAGCACTC
>DASPMT010000332.1:0-6387 GCA_035626935.1 Phycisphaerales bacterium
TCGGGACCGCCGTTGTCAGCAGCGTCGACCCGGGTGAGAAGAAACTTGTCACGATCAAGGACTTTGTCCCGGCGCCCGCCCCCAATGCCGCGCCGCTGCTCCCTTCGTCCGCGGCCGTCATCCGCAAGGCCGGGGCCGGTGCCCGCAGCGTCAACATCGCCAAGAACAGCGTCGTCGGCATCCCACCGGTAGACCCCACGATCCTCGCGGGCACAGGCGCCGCGCTGGTGGTGATCGCCGGCGCCATCCTGGGCTACTGGTTCATCGGCCTTCGCCCGCGCACCGTGGAGTTCCTGATCGCCACCGACTTTGAGATGAAGAAGGTGAACTGGTCCACTCCCCGCGAGGTCATGGGTCACACGTGGGTCGTCATCGGCGCCTGCGTCCTGCTGGCCACCGCGCTCTGGCTTGTCGACCAGGCGCTGGTCTTCTCCTTCACCGCCATCGGCCTGCTCCCGCCGCTGGGTGGAAAGTAACCATGAGCACGGTGACCACGTCAACGCCAGACGACGACAACACGCCCGATCACTCTGAAGACAGCGAGACCAAGCCCATGTCAGCCTCAACCCCGCCCACCTCGCTGCCCCCCGCCTCGGTGCCCGCCCCCGTGCCGGCGCCCGCGCCCGGCGCGAACCCCACGCCGCAGCAGCTCAGCGAGGTCCAGAAGAACTCCGTCATCCTCCCCGGCGAGCCGATGACCCGCGAGGGGATGAACTGGTTCGTCCTCCGCGTCGCCAGCAACAAAGAGTCCTCGGTTCAGCAGACCCTGCTCCGCAAGGTCCAGATCGAGCACATGAGCCACATGGTCGGGCGCATCCTCGTGCCGACCGAGAAGACCAAGACCGTCAAGAACGGCAAGACCAAGATCACCGAGGCCAAGCTCTACCCCGGCTACTGCTTCGTCGAGATGAAGCTCGAGGACGACGGCCGCATCCCCCAGGACGTCTTCTTCCTCATTAAGGAGACCACCGGGGTCGGCGACTTCGTCGGCACCAAGGGGCGCCCCACGCCCATGAAGGGCCACGAGATCGAGAAGATGCAGGCCGCCTCGATGCGTGTCGAGGACCAGCCCCAGATTAAAATGGTCTTCGCCAAGGGCGAGCCCGTCTCGATCAAGGAAGGCCCCTTCCAGGGCTTCGAGGGCACCGTCGACGAGCTCATCCCCGAGAAGGGTCTCGTCCGCGTCCTGGTCACCATCTTCGGCCGTCAGGCCCCCGTCGAGCTCGAGGAGTGGCAGATCACCAAGGTCGACCAGAAGTAACACCGGAACTCAAAGAGCCGAAGACAAGAGCTCGAAGCTCTCAAAGAGAAAGACAGGCAGGCGCCTCGCGGCGCCTGCTTTTTTTCTGACCTTGCCCCTTCTTTGAGGCCTCTGAGTTGCCCTCAACCCTTCGAGTTTCCGTCTCCTTCGCCGTTACCCTCCTGCATGCGGCTCGCCCTCCTCCTCGCGTTCGCCCTCCTCCTCCCCGCCTGCAGCCGCAAATCCGAGCCCGACAAGGGCGTCGTCCTCTACTCCTCCATCGACGCCGGCGTCATCAAGCCCATCCTCGACGCCTACACCAAACGCACCGGCGTCCGCGTCGATCTCGTCGCCGACACAGAAACCACCAAGACCACCGGCCTGATCAACCGCCTCGTCACCGAGAAGAACAACCCCCGCGCAGATGTCTGGTGGTCCGGCGAGGTCGTCGGCACCGCCCAGCTCTCGCGCGCAGGCGTCCTCGCGCCCTACAACTCGCTCGCCGCCGATGCCGCCGCCCGGGCGTGCTCGCACCCCGGCTGGCCGGTCCGCGGCACACGGGGTGACTGGTTCGGCCTCGCTCTCCGCCCGCGCGTGATCGTCTACGCGACCAAGGCGTACCCGCAGCCCGACAGCGCCCCGCGCTCGCTCGAGGCGCTCGCCGGCTCCAAGAAGCCCGTCGCCATCGCAAACCCCGCATTCGGTACGACCCGCGGCCATCTCGCCGCGCTCTATATCACCCTCGGCCGCGACGACTTCACCAAGCTCATGTCCAGCGTTGAGTGGCGCGTCGTCGACGGCAACGCCGCCGTCGTCCGCGCCGTAGCCAACGGCGAGTGCGACCTCGGCATCACCGACTACGACGACTACCAGTCCGGCCTCGCCAACAACTGGCCCCTCGGCAGCGCCTTCCTCTCCCTCACCGCCGATCCGGCTGGCCCGGTCGTCGCCACCCCGGGGACCATCGCTCTCATCCGCGGCGCGCCGCACCCCGACCTCGCCAAGGCCTTTATCGACGAGATGCTCAGCATCGCCACCGAGCAGACCCTGGCCGCCGGCGAGTGGAGTTCCATGCCCGTCCTCAAGGGCGTCGCGACCCCCGGTGACCGCTTCAAGGGGCTCACCCCCGCGGAAGTCGACTGGGAAAAGGCCGCCGACTTCCTCGACGAGGCCGCCGCCGCCTGGGCCGAGAGCCAGAAGCCTGAACGGTAAAACTCAAAGAGTCGAAGGCAAGAACTCAAAGCCCTCAAAGAAAGGAGATCCCTCGCACCCGCGCCTTTGGGGTCTTTGAGTTCTTTCTTCTCTTCTTCGAGTTCCTGTCTTCCGCTAAACTTGCCCCCGTGCAAGACCACACCCGCACCAGGCCCCTCATCGACGCCGCGCTCCCCGACCTCCGCGCCATCCGACGCGACCTCCACGCCCACCCGGAGATCGCTTACCAGGAGAAACGCACCAGCCAGGTCGTCCAGCGCGAGCTGAGGAGGCTCGGCATCCCCTTCGAAGCCGGCCGCGCCGGCGGCACCGGCGTCGTCGCCCATCTCGCCGCGACAAGCGCGGCCGACAACGCCAAGCCCGCTGTCGGCCTCCGCGCCGACATGGACGCCCTCCCGATCACCGAGGCCACCGGCCTCCCCTACGCCTCGACAAACCCGGGTTTCATGCACGCATGCGGGCACGACGGCCACACCACCATCCTCCTCGGCGCGGCCCGCGTCCTCAAAGACCTCCACCGCCCGCGCCCGATCACCCTCGTCTTCCAGCCCGCCGAAGAGGGGGGCGCCGGCGGCAAGCGCCTCTGCGACGAGGGCCTGATCGAAGGAAAAATCATCGGCCCCCGCATCGAACGCATGTACGGCCTCCACGGCTGGCCCGAGTTCGACCTCGGCGTCATCGGCACCCGACCCGGTCCGCTGCTCGCGTCCACCGACGAGATGAAGGTCGTCATCACCGGTGTCCCCTCCCACGCCGCGCAGCCCCACTACGCGCGCGACCCGATCGTCGCGATGGCGGCCTGCATCAGCGCCTGCCAGACCGTCGTCAGCCGCAACACCTCGCCGTTCGACTCCGTCGTCGTCTCCATCTGCCTCGCAAACGGCGGCACCGCGCGAAACATCATCCCGCGCGAAGCCACGTTCCAGGCCACGCTCCGCTGCCTCCTCCAGCAGACCCGCGACGCCTCGCGCGAGCGCCTCACCGCGATCGTCACCCACACCGCCCAGGCGCACGGCTGCACCGCCGAGGTCTCCTGGCACGACGGCTACCCCGTCACCCACAACGACCCCAAGCTCACCGACGACTTCTTTTCACTCGCCGACGCCTGGCTCGGCAAAGACCGCGTCACCCGCGTCGAGACGCCGACCATGGGCGGCGAGGACTTCTCCTTCTACGCCCAGCAGGTCCCCGCCGTCTTCTTCTGCCTGGGCCTCAAGCCGAAGGGCAAGGATCGATATCCCTATCTCCACCAGCCGGACTTCGATTTCAACGACGACGCCATCCCCCTTGGCGTCGAAGCCTTCTGTCGCTTGGCCACATCCTGATCCGAGAAGCAGGAAACTCAAAGAAGAGAAGAAAGACTCGAAGGTCTCAAAGAGAAAGCAGGTGCTCTGCCCCTCTTCTTCGAGTCCTTTGAGTCCTTCGCTTTTCCTCCTTGAGTTTCTGACCCTCGCCGTACTGGCCTTTGCGCGTTGTTATTTGAACTCTGCGCTCCGAACTCTGAACTTCGGCTTTCTCTCCCCGCGGGCGCGTGTAGCTTCCCACCCGGAAGGAGCACTCATGCACCGCGCCACCCTCGCGCTCGCGTCGTCCCACATCCTCACCGCTTCCGCGCACGCCGGCGTCCACGTGCCGACGTTCTTCCTCCACGACTACGCCTTCTCCACAAACGCCGAACCCAGCACCCCCGCGCCCAACACCCTCACTGTCAACGCCGGCGAGACCGTCCGCTGGGTCTGGGTCGCCAACTTCCACTCGGTCCTCCAAGTCGAGGGCCCGGGCCTTGCCGCCCCCTTCCACTCCGCTCTCACCGACGAACCGGGCTTCACCTTCGAGTACACCTTCTATATATACGCCCGGCACCTGCACGTTCATTTGCGAGATCCACGGCTCTCACCCGATGCCCGATCACGCGATGGGCATGTGGGGGGCCGGTCACAGTCCTTCCAGTTCCTTCGGTCGTGGCCATCCTCATCGCCGCCGCACCGCGCCGCCGCCGATAACCGCCTGACTCCGCCGGAAGCACCGCTCAAGCGCACCGACGACACCAACCAGACCTCGACTTGACGGCACGCCGTCCCCGGCGTCGGAGTCTTCTTCCGTCTGGTAGCAGCGGGTGCCACACCTTGACGTGCGGGGAGAGCGCCGGGCTGGCGGAAGTATCTCGGTCCTGACAGATCAGAGTTTCCATCTACTTCACCTCCGTGAACGTGAGATGTGCTGAGCTCATGAAGCTCAGCGGGTGCGGCTTCAGCTTCACGACGGGCTTGATCGCCGGCTGCACCGCCACCAATAACGCCAGTGGCGGCATCACGTCACAAGAGACGCCAGCATCGTCAACAACTCCTCCTCCAGCAACGACAGCACCGGCATCTGCGCAACCGGCTCACGCAGCCGCATGGAGGGGAACAACTGCACCCTCAGCGACAGCGATGTTTGGTCACCGTGGCCGGTAACTTCATCGTCCGCAACACGTGCGGGGGCAACGCCGTGAACCGGGATGTTGTCACGCGCAACACCGTCCTCGTCGTCAACGCCTCAGCAGCCGGCGCGGTCATCGGCAACACGGGTGGCGCAGCGCCCGGATCGACAGACCCCAACGCCAATTTCACCCACTGACCCGGCGGCAAAGCCGTCCCGCTCGCAACGCCCGCGTCCGATAGACCAACCCCCCTACCCACCAGCCCGTACGCGTGGTATGTTTCTTCCGTGAACAGGCACGCATCCCTAGCACTCATTGCCGCCATGGCCGCCGCATGGCCCGCCCTCGCCGAGCCGGTCACGGTCACCGTCTTCGTCTTCAACTTCGACTACAGCGTCATCCACCCCGGCGGGCCGTTCCCGCCCGATCCTCCTCCCGACGATCCGACCATCCGTATCGGCGACACCATCCGCTGGCAGCGCGTGGGCGGCACCCACGATGTCAAGTCCTGCACCGGCACCCCCGAGCAGTTCCAATCCCACATCCTCACCTCGGCCAACCCCACGTACACACACACCTACACCAACGCGGGGACCTTTGTTTACTACTGCACGCTGCACGGGTTCGACTTTGGCGACGGCACCGCCGGCGGGATGGAGGGCAAGGTCACCGTCCTTCCGCCGTCCTGCCCCGCCGACGTCGGTACCACCGGCGGCCTCCCCGGCCAGGATGGCGTCCTGGATAACAACGACTTCGTGGCATTCATCGATCTCTTCTTCGGGGAGAACCCGGCGGCTGATATCGGCCGCACCGGCGGCGTCCCTGGCGCCGACGGGGCCTGGGACAACAACGACCTTGTCGTGTTCATCGACCGCTTCTTCGCCGGCTGCCCGTGAGCGATCGCTCTTCTCCAGACCCCCAGCGCGATCCGTGCACACCCCAAACGCCCGCCATCCGGCGGGTCTTTTTTTGCTCGCCTGTGTGAGATTCCGCGCCGCGCTGACATAGGACGGAGGCTTCTCGCCTAAGCCAATGGAGAATCGCATGCACCGCACGTTCCAGGTCGTCGCCGCGCTCTGCCTCGCCGCTGCCGCCGCGTACGCTGACACCGTCACCGTCTATGTGTTCAACCGCGAGTTCAGCCAGAACATGCCCGGCGGTCCGCAGCCCCTGCCGCACGACCCGGTCATCCAGGTCGGCGATACCGTGCACTGGGTCGTGACGGACGGCTTCCACACCGTGACCAGCTGCGCAAACCAGACGCAATCGTTCGATTCCGACTTCATCATGCCGGGCGATACGTTCGATCACACCTTCACCCAGCCCGGCACGTTCGGTTACTACTGCGTCTTCCACGGGTTTGATAATGGCAACGGCACCGCCGGCGGCATGGCGGGCGTCGTCACCGTTGAGGCGGCCCCGCCTGTCTGCGCCGCCGACCTGGGCGTCCAAGGCGGTACCGCCGGCCAGGACGGTGTGCTCGACAACAACGACTTCGTCGTCTTCATCGACT
>DASPMT010000333.1:0-4177 GCA_035626935.1 Phycisphaerales bacterium
AGTTGGTGAACAGCAGCGTCGTCGATGTCTCTTCCCCGGCCGCGGCCGGTGCCAGCAGCCGCCGCGAGCGTCGCGTCATGTTGTCGCTCTCGGTCTTGGAGAGGTCGCGGACTACGAGCGTGAACGCGTTGGCCGCGATGACCTTCGCCGACATCGCCTGGCCCGACCAGCCGACCCGTTCCGCCGTCCAGCCGGGGGCGGCAACGCCGGAGGGGAGCCTCGCCGCCTGCTCCTTGCCTCGTACGACCACCGACACGTGCTGCAGGGTCTCGGCGTGCTTGTCCTTCAGGCCGCCGTACTCGACATCACCTTGCCCCGCGCCCAGCCGCTTGGCGAACTGCGACACCGCCTCCGGCGTCGTCAGCGACGTCTTGCTCAGCCTGTAGACGGCGAACGGTGTTCCCTGCGACGGCTCCATCGCCAGCGCCGCCGCGAACGCCCTGTCGAGCCGCTCGACCACACGGAAGTCACTCGGCTGGCGGCGGATAGTCATGAGAGGGAGAGAGAACGGAACTCAAAGAACTCGAAGGTCCTCAAAGGACTCGAAGACTCAAGGGTTTGCCGCGCACTAGCCCTTCTTCGAGCTCTTCGAGTCTCTTTAAGCCCTTTGAGCTCCAGCCTTCGTCTACTTCACCGCCGCGCACACCTTGCGGGCCGCGTCGCCCAGGTCGGTCGCGGCCTGCAGCGTCGGCACCTTGCTCTTGCTGGCGTCCAGCAGCTTGCGGCCGGCGTCCACGTTGGTCCCCTCCAGGCGCACCACCAGCGGCACCTTGAAGCCGACCGTGCCGTCCGGGTTCTTGAACTTCGTCGCGGCGTTGACGATCCCCTGGGCGATGATGTCGCACTTCATGATGCCGCCGAAGATGTTGACCAGGACGCCTCTGACCTTCTCGTCGGAGAGGATGATCGAGAAGGCCTCGGTGACGGCCTCTTCGCTGGCGCTGCCGCCGACGTCGAGGAAGTTCGCCGGCTCGCCACCCTCGAGCTTGATGATGTCCATCGTCGCCATCGCCAGCCCGGCGCCGTTGACCAGGCACCCGATGTTGCCGTCAAGCGCAACGTACGAGAGCCCGAAGCGGCGGGCCCGCGTCTCGGCGGGGTTCTCCTCGGCGGTGTCCTCCATCGCCAGGATGTCCTTGTGGCGGAACGTGCCGTTGTCATCGAAGTCGAACTTCGCGTCCAGCGCGATCACGCGACCATCGGGGTTCGTGCCGTCGGCCGGGGTGATCACCAGGGGGTTGATCTCCGCAAGCGTGCAGTCTTTCTCCACGAACAGCTTCGCCAGCTTCAGCATGATGTCGACCGCCTGGCCGACCTGCTTCCCCTTGAACCCCAGCTTGAACGCAACCTCCCGCGCCTGATAAGGCTGCAGCCCCAGGAGCGGGTGGAGCGTCTCCTTGATGATCGCGTCGGGCCGGTCGTGGGCGATCTGCTCGATCTCCACACCCCCCTCGCGGCTGGCGATCAACGTGTTGCGCCGGCTCTTGCGGTCGGTCGTGATCGCGAGATAGAACTCCTCGTTGCCGCTGGTCCCCGGCCGCTTGGCGATGTCCGCCGCCTGCGCCACGAGCAAGCGCTTCACCTCCAGCCCCTCCGCCGGCGTCTGCGGGCTCTTCATGCGGTTGCTGAGCATGAACTTCGCCGCTTCGACGGCGTCGTCCTTGCTCTTGACCAGCTTGACGAACCCCGCCTTGCCGCGCCCGCCCGCGTAAACCTGGGCCTTGATGACGGCCAGAGGGCTCGCCATCCCCGAGACCGCCTCGCCGAACGCCACGCCCGCGTCCTCGACGGTCTGCACCATCCGTCCGCCGGGAACGGGGATGCCGGCAGAGGAGAGAAGGTCGCGCGCCTGGTACTCGTGGATCTTCATAGGTGGGCCGATGGTAGCTGCATCTTTTAGAATGCGACTCAGACGGGTGGAAGCGCGCGGGGGCGGTATTCGCTCCAAGAAGGCCGCGGCGCTGGAGCAGAGGCCGACGCAAAGACAAAGACAAAGACAAAGACAAAGACAAAGGCAGTTTCTTTGATAGGGTCGGGCCCAGTTCTGTTCAGCCAGCTCGGACCCTTGGGAGGCCGGACCCTCGGGGGTCCAGTGCAAGGCGGTGGCGTGCGCCGGCTCGCCCACCCTTGGCCTCCATGGGTCCGGGCGAGAGCGACGTCCGCACACCTGAGTCGATCATGCCCCGACCCCATCAAGAAGAAGTCTTGAGCGATGAGTCCTGAGCGGTGACAGAGGACGAAGGCTTCCCGCACTCCGGGCACGCCGCGCCCGCGCTCAGCCCCGCGAGCGAGTAGCCGCACTTGGGGCACATCCCTTTGAGCGCCCGCCGCCGCGCGAGGATGCCGGAGCGGATGAGCAGCGCGGCGGGGGTCCAGAGGAGGAGGGGGATGGGCCAGAGGACAAGACGCGAGTCTGTCAGAAGCGGCGTTTTCCCACCCTTGGGATGGCGCGCGATGCGCGATGCCGCCCACGTCTTCCACCAGCGGTCGTCATAACGGTCGGTGGATGTGCTGAGGAACATCCCCCCGAAGGGATCGCGGATTGCCCACCTGGTGCCTTTCGAGCGTGGAGGCAGTACAGAAACGCCGTCGGCGGCGAGAATCCCCTTTGGTGACCAGAAGAACCGCGCAACTCCGTTCTCGGCGTGCAGGTCCCAGGGCTTCATCGTAACGCGCAGAAGCCACCACCCGCTCGCCACCCACACCCCCGCCACAATCACGCCGAGGGTGAGCAGCGTCCAGCCCGCCGCTCTCCTCTTCCGTCCGATCTTCTTCACCGTCGCCTTCGCCACGCGGTGGGTCTACCGGATCAGCGAGCAAGACAGGAGATTTTTACCACAGAGACACAGAGGCACAGAGAAGAGTGAGGAGGGGTGATGGCTTACTCGCCCTCTTCTCTGTGTCTCTGTGCCTCTGTGGTTCATCCGTCTCCGCCGTTCTTCCCGCAGGAGTGACGGCTCCGCTCGGAAGGACGGCCATTCTTCCGTCAACCGCGGCCATTCTTCCCGGAAGAACGGCGATCCTGCTGGGAAGTACGGCGGTTCTGCCCGGCACAACGGCGGTTCTTCCCAGCAGATTGCCCGCACTTCCCTCAACCGAGGCCGCGCTTTGCGGCCGGTCGGCGCCGAAAGCGGCGTTTCCGGCGCCCATGGACCTTGTGCTGCCTCACCTGGGGGCACGCTTGCGTCATGCCACCCTCACCCGTCCACGCCCCCAGGTTATCAAAGCAACGGCCTTGAGGTCTTCTGGCTTGCCTCATGGGGCAATCGTTTACTCAAGCGGAAACAAGGAGAGAGGGGCGCTCAATATCTCAGCACATCGTCATGCCGCCGTCCACCGTCAGCACCTGCCCGGTGTAGTAGCCCGCCTCATCGCTTGTGCAGTACGCCACGGCCGCGGCGATGTCTTCCGGTGCGCCTAACCGTTTCACCTGCACAAGCTGGGTGATGTGGTCCTTCACCTCCTGCGGGAGGTTCTCCGTCATGTCGGTGGCGATGTACCCCGGGGCGACGACGTTGGCGGTGACGCCCTTGGAGCCGAGCTCGCGGGCGATGGTCTTGGTCAGGCCGATGAGGCCCGCCTTGGCGGCGGCGTAGTTGGCCTGGCCGGCGTTGCCGACGATGCCGCTGGTGGAGGCGATGTTGACGATGCGGCCGAAACGGTTCTTCATCATCAGGCGCGAGGCGGCGCGGCAGGCGACGAAGGCGCTGGTGAGGTTGGTCTGGAGGACGGCGTTCCAGTCGTCGTCGGTCATACGGAGGAGGAGGCCGTCGCGGGTGATGCCGGCGTTGTTGACCAGCACGTCGAGGCGGCCCAGTTCGGTGATCACCTCCTCGATCGCGCCCGCGAAGGCGGCCGAGTCGCCGACGTCCACGGCCTTGTACGAGGCCGAGCCGCCGTTTGCCTGGATTTCGGATGCCAGATCGGAGAGGGGGCCCGCGGAGCGGCTGACGAGCACGACGTGGCGGCCGCCGCCGCGCTCACCCCCCTCCCGGGCCAGGCGCAGGGCGATGGCGCGGCCGATGCCGCGGGAGGCGCCGGTCACGAGCGCGACGCGCTGGTCGGGGCGGGATAGGGCCAAGGGGCGTTCCTGCGGAATGGCGTGGGATCGGAGGAGGACGGACAGCCGATCAGCTCCCGCCGGGCTGGGGGATCTTGACAGGGCCCGCGGGCGTCT
>DASPMT010000334.1:0-2797 GCA_035626935.1 Phycisphaerales bacterium
GCTCCTGGTCGGCGCATTCGTCCATCGCGTCGGCGATCTGCCGAACCATCTTCGTGCGGGTGTCGAACTTCTCCGCGTCGCTCAGCGCTACGACGGTGACGGTGTCGCCCGACGCGCCCCCAACCCACCCCAGCGCCGCACGGTCGGCGCCGAGCTGGCGCGTCAGGTCGTTGACCAGCCGCAGCGCCGCCCCCTTGAAGTTCGGCGCGGCGTTGATCGCGCCGATCAACCGCGTGGCGAGCTCCATCGAGAGCCCCGCCTGCTGCATCCGCTTGATCTCCTGGCGCCCGGCGTGCAGCGTGACATACCCCGCCAGCACCTCCGCCATCGCCAGCGTGCTCTGCACCGCCGCCTTGCTGCGCGCCTCGATCAGCAGCGTCACCGCCGCCGCGGCCCGCCCGCCGTCGCCCATCACCGGCACCGCGAGGACATACCCCTTCCCCGCGCCGCCGTCGTAGAGCCCGTCCTTGGTGTCAAGCCCGAACGCCCGGGACTGGCTGGTCTCCAGTGCGCCGATCGCCGCCGCCTTAACGTCCTTCTCGTGCTCGAGGCTCCCGCTGGGCACCCCCTTCTCGTCGCCGCCCGCGGGGACAGGCCACACGCTCAGCATGCGCGCCGTGAGCTCGCCGCCCCCGCCGCCGGTGCCGGGGATGAACACAGCCGCCTGGCGCGCGGCGCTCACCTGCCCGATCACCCGCGTGAGGCGCTCAAGGTACGAACGATCGTCGGCGGCAGGAGCGCTCAGCTCCGACACCACGCGGTCCCAGCCCGGAGCCTTGAGGCTCGTGAGATCGATCACTTCGTCACCCCCGCCGCACCGCTGCGCCCGCCCGCCGCCCGCCGAACCGCCGCCGCGGGGTCCTCGCCATTCTTGAGCGCTTCCCAAGCCGCCTTGGCGCACACGATGCAGTTGGCCAGATCGTGGTCGGGCGCGGCGCCGGGATGTGGAACCACGCCGCGCCGCGCCGGAGTCGCCTGCGCAACCGGCGTGCCGGCGACCGCAGCGCCCTCCGGGCGGTCAAACCGGACGCGGGCCCGCGTGCCCGGCGGGTACTGATCTGGATTGGGGACCTCGACGCGCACGCGGCGCGTCGCCGCCGCCGCGTCCGCGACCGGACTGACATAGAGCACCTTCCCCTGCATGACCTTGCCGCCCGGGACGTCGAGCATCACCCACGCGGGGTCCCCGCTCTTGAGCTTGCGGCTCAGCGTCAAGTCGGTCGGAGTCGGCAGGTCGATCCAGAGGGTGTCGATGTTCACGATGCGGAGCACGGGGTTTGGCGGCTCGATCGACGAGCCCACCTCGACGATCAGCGATTCGACCACTCCGTCGAACGGCGCCTCAAGCCGGTAGCGGACGAGCGACTCCTCTAGCTGCTTGAGCCGCGCGGCCTCTTCTTTGAGGTCGTTCTGCGCATTCAACAGCTGCGCTTTGGCGGCGGCGAGCTGCACGCGCCGGTCATCAACCTCCTGGGGGTTAGTCGCGTTCTCCGCCTTGGCTTCCAGGATGCGGTCGTAACGCACCTGCGCCGAGTCGACCGCCGCCTGCGCCGAGTTCAACGGGCCGAGGTTGTCCACCCGCACCTGCTGCGCAACCAACGCCGCCACCGCGTCGCCATCGCGGGCGCGGATAAGGATGTCCCCCTTTTTCACCCGGTCACCCGGCCGGACTGGCAGCTCGCGCACCTCGACCGCGATGGTGAAGCTCATCGTCGCATCGCGGCTTGGACGAGTGATCCACTCCAGGTCGCTGAACGCCTTTGCCCGTTCACTCCAATCCGCGGCGACGCTCGGCACCGGTGCAGGAGTGGCTGCCGGCTGCGCCAGCGCCGACCCCGCCAGCGCGGCAACACTACACCCCGCGATCAACGCGGCCGCACTCCGGCAAATTCCCGATGCTCCAACGATGTTCATCGTGATCATTCTAAGAGCCCGCATCAGCATCCGCCCCCGCGCGGGCCACGAACTCGATTCGCCCAGTTTCACACGGTGGATCGTCAGTTTTTTGCCCCATTCGCCCAGCCCGGCCCACGCGTGTCGCTATCCTTAGGGGTATCCGGCCCCGCTCTCGCGTCGCGGTCCCGGTCCACACCACGTTCATCCCCTGTCCTCCCTCAGGAGTACCGACTGTGACCACCGCAGGAGCCCAGCCCGTGACCACCCCGGCCGCCGTCCCCTTTATGAAATTCGAGACCACCGAGGGGGACATCGAAGCGGTGATGCGGGTGCTCAAGTCGGGCATGCTCCGGGCGGCCACCAAGTGTGCCGAGCTCGAAACGCGGTTCGGTGAGATGAGCCAGGCGAACCACGCCATGACCTGCGCCAACGGCACCTGCGCCCTGCAGTTGGCCTACGAGCCGCTCTTCAACCCCGGCGATGAGGTGCTCGTCCCCGCCTGGTCTTACATCGCCACCGCCTCGATGCTCGTCGCCCGCGGCTGCAAGCCGATCTTCGTTGACGCCCTCGCGACGACGGGCCAGATCGACATGGCCGACGCGGCCAAGCGAATCACCCCCCGGACGCGCGGCATCGCCGCGACGCACATGTACGGCTGCCCGGTGGACATCGATGCCGTTCAGGCGCTGGCGGCCAAGCACGGCCTGAAAGTCGTCTACGACGCGGCCCAGGCCCACCTTTCCACCTACAAAGACAGGGGGATCGGGCAGTTCGGCGACGCCGTGACATACTCGTTCTACGCCACCAAGAACCTCGGCACCGGAGAGGGTGGCATGGTCACCTGCAACGACGCCGGGCTCGCGCGCAAGATCCAGCTCCTCCGCTCCCACGGCGAGACCGA
>DASPMT010000335.1:0-6374 GCA_035626935.1 Phycisphaerales bacterium
CGCCGGCGACTTCAACGGCTGGTCGGCCGTCTCGCTCCCGATGACCCGCAACGACCGGCTCGGCGTCTACGAGCGTCTCGTCCAGATCCCGCCCGGTCGCTGGCAGTACCGGCTGGTCATCGACGGCCACTGGACGCACGACTCGGTCAACCCCTCCACGCAGAGCAACCCCTTCGGCGGGCTCAACAGCATCCTCGACGTCCCCGCGACGTCGGGCACGCGCCTCTGAGCCGCGCCCTCGCCCCAACCCTCGTCGGCGGAGCACGATGATCGCAGACAGCTCGCTCTCCAGCGCGTTTGACGACCTGGCCGACCTCTTCCTCGGGGGCGAGCCCAACGGCAGCGCAGCAGGCCCGCACATCGCGAACGGTGTTCACGAACCCGTCCCGGCCGCTGCGGACCGCGCAGCCACACCGAGCCGGCCGTTCATCGTCGAAGCCCTGGTCCTCGGCCACCTGCCGATGATGGCCTCCCTCTGGGCCGGCCAGTACCCACGCATGGTCGCGGCCCAGGACGACGCGCCCGTGGCGCTCGTCCGACTTGACGAAGGCGCCGCCCGGGTCGAGCTTTTCCATCCCCCCACACACCCATCGCGCAGCAACCGCTCCCGCCTCAACGGTCACTCCGATAGCCGTGCCGCCCTGCCCGACCGCCCCGCTCCCGACCTCGCCGGCGCGCTGAGCCGCGCCGCGCAGGTCGCCGCACGGGTTGTCATCTTCTCCACATGCCCCGGTGACGAGCTCCTGCTCGCACGCGCGAGCGCAGTCGGCGCCATCGCGGTGCTGACGGGCGCCGACGACGCCAGCGCCGTCGGTGCATACAAGGCCATCAAACGCCTCGCCGGCCCCGAGGGCGCGCCCGATGAAGCTGCCCAACGAACCCCGCAGATCCGCGTCGCGGTCATGGGGAGCGACGAACGAAAGGCCGTCGCTGCCTTCCACCGGCTCGCCGACGCCTCCAGCTCGTTCCTCTCCGTGCCCGTGCAGCTCGCCGGACACTGCCGCCAGATCGCCGGAGGGATGCCTGGCTCGATCCTCTTCGAAGGCCCAAGCGCGATGACGACACAAGCGGTACTCGAGTGCCTCTCGCGACCGGCGCCCCACGGCCCGCAATCAACCCCGGCGCCGCTCCCGTTCCCGAAACAGCCCTCTCCCCCCACCCCCCCAGCCGCCGCATCGCTCTTGCCGCCAGTCAGCACACCCAAGCGAGACGAACCGGCAACGTCCATGGAACAACCCGCTCCTGACTTGCTCCGCTCGGTGGAAGCCGCTGCCCTCGGCCTCATGACCTCCACCCCGTCTCCCTCACCCGCCACTGCCACGACCCCTGACGTTCCACATCGTCCTACGTCCACACCGCCCGGTCTTACTCCGCTCTCGGTCCGCTGCCCCTTCGACCGCAACCCCGTCCTGGCGATCGACGCCGAAGGCGTACCGCAGATCATCGCCGCGGCCGATGCCGGCCACTCGGCCGACGCCATCCAGCGCCTCCTCTCAGTCGCCGCCTGGGTCTCCGCGAGCCGCGAGCTGCTCGGGATGGTCTGCCCCGCGCTACGCACCGACGCTCAGCCCGTGCTCCACCTGATCACCGACCGCCCCACCGACGTAAAACGGCTCATCGACTCCGATCTGCGCCTGCACGTCCGCATCCCCACCGACGCCCCCCCCGGCACAATGGCGCTCAACTAGCGGGCCCAGAGGCCGACTGTCGCCCGCACAGGCCGCCAAGGCGCCCCCGCCTACCGCCCGCCAAACCCCGAATCCGCATCCCGGTTTCCCACGTATCCAATAATCAAGCGGAGGCGGCACCCTTATGGACATCCTTCTCTCAATCCTCATCGGCGTCAGCCTCGCGGCCGCCTGCGGCTTCCGCGTCTTCGTCCCGATGCTCGTCCTCTGCATCGCCGTCCGTGCCGGCGCGATCAACCTCAACCCGTCACTCGCCTTCCTCGCCAGCACGCCCGCGCTGATCTGCTTCTCGGTCGCCACCGTCGCCGAGATCCTCGCCTACAAGATCCCCTGGGTCGACAACGCCCTCGACTCGATCGCCTCACCCGCAGCGGTCGTCGCGGGAACGCTCGCGATGGCTAGCCAGTTCACCTTCACCGGCTCCAACGGCGACCTCCTCAAGTGGGGGCTCGCCGCGATCGTCGGCGGCGGCGCCGCCGCTGTCGTCCAGGCCACCACCGTCGTCGGCCGCGGTGTCTCGACGATGTTCACAGGCGGCATCGGCAACCCGATCTTCGCGACCGTCGAGAGCGGCACCTCCATCGTGCTCAGCATCCTCGCCGTCGTCGTGCCGGTCGTCGCCTTCA
Organism: Phycisphaerales bacterium; assembly: GCA_035626935.1. Classification (GTDB taxonomy): domain Bacteria; phylum Planctomycetota; class Phycisphaerae; order Phycisphaerales; family UBA1924; genus JAJTGZ01. The sequence goes on from DASPMT010000335.1 coordinate 2,315, forward strand.
TCATGCTCGCCTGCGTCGTCACCCTCGCTGTGATGCTCATCCTCCGCTGGCGGGCCCGCCGGACAGAAGCTCAGCGCCTCGTACCGGTGATGAGCTCACTCACCACGACGTAAGCGTTCGAGAACGGCTCGGCCCGCAGGAACGACGGCTCGATCCCCGGCGACCCTACGAATGGCCGGAGCATCCACCCCGTCTGGATCCCCACGAACACGTACGCGCCCAGCCAGTACAGCAGCAGCAGCCGATGGCGCAGCGCAGTGTCGCGGCTGCGCTCGATCAGCGGCCGCCACCGCCGCAGCATCACGACCTGCCCCATCAGCGTCGCGACCGCGAACATCCCGCCGCTCAGCAGCAGCGCCCACCGGTGGTTGGCCCCGCTGGCGTAGGCGTTACGGGCCGCCCCGCGCGCCGGTTCGCGGCGCCCGCGGAATTTCCGCGCCCCCTCACGGCGTCACAAGCGGCACCGCCCGGTCGTCCCACTCCACCTGCACCGTCCAGTTCACCGGCGCGTACAGGCTCCCCATCAACTGCACCGCCGACCCCTTGGCCGAGTCCAGCAGCGCCGCCTCGCCCGCCGCCGCCTCGATGCGGTGCTGCAGCATGATCCGGCTCTGCTGCTCGAACTCGTCCTTGCTCCCCATCGCGCCCAGCGTCCACCACCCCCACCCGGTCTTCTCGTACGTCAGCAGCTTCGTCCGCACCGGGTCGAGCTTCGCGTTCCGCACCACCGGCCGCGGCAGGCGCATGCGGATCACCTTCTTCTCGTCGTCCGCGTCGATCACCTGCGCCTTGGAGAAGTCCACCACGTAATCCGCGCTCCCGCGCACCAGCCACAGCCCCTTGCGGTCGGCGTGCTCGCTCTCGGCGTCGCTGGTCACCTCGAAGCTCAGCACCGTCAGCAGCTTCAGCGACCGCACCTGATCGATCGTCGTCGCCCCCGGTGTCAGCCGCGTCACCGGCTGGCGGTTGAACATCGCCCCGGCCGAGAACGCGAACACGATCAGGCTCGCCAGCCCGATCAGCGCGAAGACCGACAGGATCGCAAACAGCACGAACTTCGACAGCGAACGCGCCGGGCGCGCCTGCTCGCCCCGCTGATGAACGCTCGCCGCCGATGGCGGCAACGGCTGATCGGTTGTCCCCTGCATCCCTGTGTTTTCGGCCATCACGCCCCCCCAGACGCACTTTCGGTGACCCGCTCCCGATGCCACCCGGCTCGGCTCTGCGAACCTGGCCCGCAGGCCCTGAACAACCCACCCGCGCCTACGCCTCGGCGCTCCCCGCCAGCCAACCACCACTCACTCAAGACACCTTCCGCAGCAGCGTCACGCGCCCGATCGGTACCCACTCCGCCACCAGGATGTCCCCGTTCTTCAGGAAGATCGCCGTGTGCGGGTGGATGAACTTCCCCGGCACAAACTGATCCCGAGGCTTGTCCCGCAGCGGACTAGGGTGCCCGTCCCCCAGATGGGCGACGACCTTGTTGTCCTTGTCCAGCAGCGTCACGACGCTCGAGAGGTCCGGCACCAGCAGCAGGTCGCCGCGCGTCTTGAAGTGGCACGGCTGGCGGACCCCATCGGTGACGAACCCGTCGTGCTTCCCGTCGAGCGTGAAGTACTGGATGCGCCGGTTGCTCCGGTCGGCCACGGCGACACGCGTCTTGCCGCCGCGCCCGTCAACCCACAACCCGTGCGGGCAGCTGACCTTGCCCGCCTCCTTCCCCGGCTGCGCAAAGGTGCTGACGAACGAGCCCCCGGCGGTAAGGCGATGGATGTATGACGAGCCGTACCCGTCGCCGACGAGGATGTCCCCCGCCCTGCCCCCCTCATCCGGAAGAAACGCGACGTTCGTCGGGCAGTACTTCTCCTTCGCCGGGTAGACGCTCGCCTCCACCGGGAAGCCCCGCTCCCAGACCACGTTACCGTCAAGGTCGGTCTTCTCCACCACGCGCCGCGCGGTGTCGCAGTGGTAGAGGAACTCCGCGCCCTTGTCGCCCGCCTTCTCGCCCGGCTCGGCCCGCACGTCCAGCCCGTGCGCCCCGCCGCGGTACCGCCCGCCCCACGCGGTGATGAACTTCCCGTCTTCGCCGTAGACGCAGACCGCCTCCTCCTTGGTGCTCGACCCGTGCACCGTGTGCGCCAGATAGATCCGGCCCGCGGCATCCTCAGCCAGCCCGTGCGTGTCCCCGAACAGCAACCCTCGCGGCGGTTTGAGCCAGTCATGGACGCACTCATACCGGTGGTCGCCCGAACCGAGGACCGGGTTCGCAAGGCCGGACTTGTCGTCCGTGCGAGCAAAAACGGTGCGTACTGCAAAAGTCGCGAGCGATGCCGCAACGAAAGAGCGACGGGAAATACCTAGCTCTGACATACCGCTCACTCCTGATGATTCACACGATGGAAGCCAAGCTCATTCAATGCTACATCCAAATCGCGTATACCAATCTCCTGCTCTCTGTACGGCTCACGTCCATAACTTCGATGAGAGTGAGCCTTTATCGCTTCGCCGTCGCGCCCCGTCATGCCCCGACAAATCCTATTGATCACCCCTTGATGCCACGCAGCGATCGTCCGCCCGTCGTCGATTCGCTCAAGCGTTGCCCACGCCCCTTCGCTATAGGGCCAAAACACACGATACAAAAAGGTCGCGTAGGGCTCAAACGGCACGGCAACCCAGAGGCTATTGCATCTTGGGCACTGATCGAGCGTCATCCACGCCTTCGTACTCCGGCCAATGGACGAGAACGGAGGACAATCGCACCGTGGCGGCCAGACCACGCGGCCGGGAGCCTCACAGTTCGGGCATGGCTCAGACATACGGCGGATTCACAGGTTCCCGCGCCGCTCCTGCTCAAGCTCCAGCGCCTCAAACAACGCCTTGAAGTTCCCCTTCCCGAAGCTCTGGCTGCCGCGCCTGCAGATGATCTCGAAGAACAAGGTCGGGCGGTCCTGAAGCGGCTTGGTGAACAGCTGCAGCAGGTACCCCTCGTCGTCGGCATCCACCAGGATGCCCAGCTTCTTCACCAGCTCGTGGTCCTCGCGCACCGGCTGATGCCCGTGGTCGGTGAGCATCTTGTCCACGCGCTTCCAGACCAGCTCGTAGTAGGTGTCGGGGAGCGTGAGGAACTCGACGTTGCGCCGGCGCAGCTCGGCGATCGAGTGCAGCTCGTCGTCGGTGCGCAGCGCAAGGTGCTGCACGCCCGGCGTGTGGGCGTGCCAGTCCAGGTACTCCTCGATCTGGCTCTTCTTCTTCCCCTCGGCCGGTTCGTTGATCGGCATCTTGATCAGGTTGTTGCCGCTCGCCATCACCTTGCTCATCAGCGCGGAGTACTCGGTCCCGATGTCCTTGTCGTCAAAGTGCTTGAACATCGTGAACTCCAGGACGTCCTCGTAGAACTTCACCCAGTGGTTCATCTTCCCCAGCTCGACGTTGCCCACCAGGTGGTCCACGTACTTCAGCCCGCACGAGTTCTCGCGGTTGTACTTGTTGACGGCGATGTCCGGCAGCTTCTTGAAGCCCGGCATGAACCCCGGCGACTGGCCCTGCTTCACCGCTGCCAGGTCGTACCCCCCCGAGCGCGACACGAAGCTGTGGACCGCGCGCCCGTACGTGTGGATCGACGCGACCGTCACGTGCCCGTGCTGGTCGCGCACCGTGCGCGGCTCGCCGGCGCAGCGGGCGCCGTTTTTGAGCGCCCGCTCCCACGCCTTCTCCGCGTCAAAGACCGTGAACGCCACGTCCTTCACGCCGTCGCCGTAGAGCATCACGTCGTGGCTCGCCGGATGCTCGCTCGTCAGGCCGGTGGTGAGCAGGAAGCGGATGTTCCCCTGCGTCAGCAGCCACGTGGCCGACTCACGGTTGCCCGTCGTCTGGTCGTTCACCTCGCTGATCTGGAAGCCGAAGCAGTGGGCGTAGTACATCGCCGCCTGCTTGGCGTTGCCGACGTAGAAGCGGACGTGGTCGACGTCGATGAGCTGGAGGGGATCGGTGCTCATCGAGGGACGGGCCGAGGGGCTGAGGGTGGTCATGCCGCATTATACAAGCCGCCCCGACGCCGACT
>DASPMT010000336.1:0-4740 GCA_035626935.1 Phycisphaerales bacterium
GAGCGGGGTGCTCGACGTCGACGTCGGACGCATCGATTACCAGTTCTCCGAGACCCTCGGCGAGCTCCTCGACGACACTGTCTTCCGCGGCGGGCGCGGCCAGGACCAACGCCCCGTTCCCAGGTTCGCCATCACCATCGATCGCGGCGTCCTCCGCTACGGCTCCGTCCAGCAGAAGGTCATGATCCCGGTCCGCAACCTCGACTTCCAGACTCGGGGGGTCGTCGACATCGTCGGCCGACGCGTCGACGTTGTGACCTACATCCCGACGGTCGCCGCGGCGCCGGGCCTTGTCGGCAACCTCGACAAGCACATCGGCAGCGCGCTCGGCAAGCTCGTTCCGGGTGTCGTGGAGAAGATCACTTCGATCCCCGTGCGCACCTCCGGCCCGATGGATCACCCTTCCACGTCCATGGCCATCGACGTCATCGGCGATGAGTTCAAGGACGTGATCGACCCCGGCAACCTGATCAAGGGGATCGGCGATCTGCTTGGCGGCAACAAGTCCGCACCGAAGCCGCCGCCCGCAAAGCCGATCACTCCGGATCGCCGGCCAAGGTGAGGGGAACTCGGTGTCGCGCATCGTTCCCATCCTGCTCGCACCCCTCGAATAAGGGGGGTGGCCCGGTGTGCCGGAGCCCATACACCGTTATGCAACGAGCATCGACTTTCGGTCATGGACTCGGGATCAGGAAGGCAATGGCCGACGAAGCATGATCGTTGGTCTCGTCGTGGGACCTGTGTGTGGAGTCGGTCGATGCCGTCAACCAAGGGTGCGGACACCAGGGGTGCGCCGCTGTCAGACCGGGCTGGATACGCCGACACCGGCGGGCACCCGGGCTGGCGACGGACGTGGCAAGTGGTGCGCGTGCTGCTGGTGGCGACAGCGGCCGTCGTGGTGGGGGGCAACCTCGTTCGCGGCCTCGCGGTCCAGCCCGCGGGCGGCGCTGCTCCGGCCGTGCATGACGCGACGGCGAATCCCGGTCGGCCTGCCCCGTCCGCTGCCGTCCATGACGCACCGACGAGGTGACGCGCGCTAGAGGAAGGCTCCTCAGGCAGTTGCGCCCCTCAGCGCAGCGCGTTCTGAGCCGCGAGCAGCGCGTACGCGGTGATGAGCACCGTGTTGTCCTCCATCCATCGCTCGTCGACGCTCTTGAAGGAGCCGTCGGCGTTCTGCATGGTGGCGAGCTGGTTGATCAGGTCGGCCCGCCAGTTGTGGGGGACGCTCTTTCCGTCGGCCCCGACCGCGTCGATGGTGTCGATCTGGGCCGCCCGCAGGGCGCGGGCGAAGGCGACGTAGTAGTAGTACTGCCCGTCTGTGCCTGCACGCGGGTTCTCGGCGACGGTGTAGTTATGCCGGCAGAAGTCGAGCACGGCCTGCACGCGCGGGTCGTTCTTTTTCAGGCCGGCGTAGAGGTAGCTCTTGAACCCGGCGTAGGAGACTGAGCCGTACGCGCGGAGCATGGACCTGGTCTCGCCGGTGCTGAGCGTCTCGTCGATCATCCCCGCCTGCGATTGGCCCTGACCCGCCGTTTTGCCGTCCGAGGCGGTGGCGTAGATGAAGCCTCCCTGGCGGCTTCCCTTGGCGTACGGCTGGTCGTTGATCACCTTGCCGTCGGCCCCCTTCTCCATCATCTGCACCCGCTGCAGGAACACAAGGGCCCTCTGGATCGCCGGGTCGTCGGGCGACACGCCGGTGTCGTGCAGCGCTTCGAGCACGAAGTTCAGGTTGGAGATATCCGGGCGCGAGTTCCTGCCGTACCCCCAGCCGCCGTAGAACGGGTGCTCGGGCCCGACGGCGCTGGTCGGCTTGTCGGGGCTCTCGGCGGGCGCGGAGACGCCCCACTGCGACCTGCGGAGGAAGTCCTGGCCCTTGCGGATCGCGGCGCGCGCTTCGTCGGTGTCGACCGTCGCGATGGCCGAGAGCGTGATGGAGGTGTTGTACACCGGCAGCATCCGGTCGTAGATCGCGCCGTCGGGCTGCTGCCACTTGAGCATGAACGCGATCGCCTTGGCCACCGCCGGGTCCTTGGTGTCGATGCCCGGCTGCATCAGCATCCCGTTGACGATGAGCCCGCTGAAAGCCGGGAACACCGGAGGCGTGGGCTTGCCCTCGACCGTCGGCGCCACGCCCCACCCGCCCGACTTCTCGTCCTGCTGCTTGCGGAGATACTCGATCGCCTTGGCGGCCAGCCGCTCCCCCTTTTCCCGGGTCTCCTTGTCGAGCGAGCTCGGGCCGGTCGCGATCGTCCCGGCGCCGAGCTTCGCGTCCCGCACGGCCGCGGGATCCGCCGGCGGCTGCAGGTCCGGCCGCGCGGGGGTGGGCTGGGCGAACGCTGCGGCGGCGAGGGCGAGCGGCAGGGTGAAGCAAACAGGGCGCATGCGGGGCTCCTTGCAGTGGGAATGGATCGTAGTGATGGATGCGCAGGGGCGCGTACCCCGCACGGTTCGGGTTCCAGGCTCGATGCCGCTACGCTTTTGTCCATGGACGACTTCCACTACCGCGACGGCGAGCTCTACTGCGAGGGCGTGCGGGTGTCGGAGGTCGCGGCCGAGGTTGGCACGCCCGTCTACATCTATTCGCGCGGCACGCTCGTGCAGCACGCGGCCAAGGTGCGGGCGGCGTTCGCAGACCTGGACCCGCTCGTCTGCTTTGCGGTTAAGAGCTGTCCCAACATCCACATCCTCAGCGCTCTGGCCGAGGCCGGGTGCGGCATGGACGTAGTGAGCGGCGGTGAGCTCCGCCGGGCCCGGCTGGCGGGCGTCGGCCCCTCACGCATCGTTTTCGCCGGCGTCGGCAAGACCGACAACGAGATCCGCGACGCGCTCCGCGGCGGCGCCCCGGCCGGCGAGGACGCCGCCGAGCCCATCGGCCTGTTCAACGTCGAGAGCGAGCCGGAGTACGAAGTGCTGGCGATGGCGGCGCGGGCCATGGGGGTGCGGGCCAAGGCGGCGCTGCGCGTGAACCCCGGCGTCAAAGCGGGAGGGCACGCGTACGTCGAGACGGCCACGCAGGCGAGCAAGTTCGGCGTTGATCTCGACCACGCGGCGCAGCTCCTGGAGCGGTTCAGCCACGAGAAGCACCTGCGGCTGTCGGGGGTTCACCTTCACATCGGGAGCAGCATCGTCACCCCCGAGCCGTATGCCGAGGCCCTCGCGCGCGTGCTCGCGGTCATCGACGGGCTCGCGCGCAAGGGCGTCACGGTTGACACGCTCGACATTGGCGGCGGCTTCGGCGCCGACTACCAGACGGGCGACGCCCCCAGCGCCGCCGAGTTTGCCCGCGTGATCGTGCCGATGCTGAAGGACCACGTCGCCCGCGGCCTGCGCATCGTGATCGAGCCGGGCCGGTCGATCAGCGCCAACGCGGGCGTGCTGCTCACCCGGGTGCTGTTCGTCAAGCTCGCCGGGGGCGGCGCCAAGAAGTTCGTCGTCTGCGACGCGGGGATGAACACGCTCATACGCCCCGCGCTCTACAACGCGTTCCACTTCATCTGGCCCACGAGCGTGAGCCCGCAGCACGAGCCGGTCCGCCGCGCCGCCGCCATGGACCTGCCGGGCCTGGAGACGTGCGACGTCGTCGGCCCGGTGTGCGAGAGCGGAGACTTCTTCGCCAAGGACCGCCTGATGCCGATGGTCGCCCGCGGCGACCTGCTGGCGGTCTTCGCCGCGGGGGCGTACGGGATGAGCATGGCCAGCCGATACAACAGCCACCCCTTGCCCGCCGAGGTCCTGGTGACCGGCACGCACGCCAAGGTCATCCGCCGGCGCGAGACGCTCGGCGACCTGACCGAGCACGAGCTGGTGCTGGGGGGATAAGGGCCGCGCCTACATTTGGCGCACCGCCTCCCTCAAGGACGACCCATGAAGAAGACGCTTGCCCTTCTGACCGCCGCTGCGCTGCTGATGCCCCTCGCCGGTTGCTACAAGAGCGACTGGGAGAAGGAGAAAACCCGCGCCGACAGCCTGCAGTCCGAGGTCGACAAGGCCCGCGAAGAGCTCAAGAAAGCGACAGCCGCCGCGCAGGCCGCGGCCGACAACATGAGCCGCCTGCGCGCCGGCACGTCGCTGGTCAGCATCGTGGACGGCAAGCGGTTCGAGGACGGCATCGCGCTCACCAACGAGGGCTTCTTCGTCAAGAACGGCCTGCGCGTCCGCGGCGTCAACTCGGTGCGCTACACGATGGGCGCCCTGGCGGACGGCCCGATCGCCCTGAAGCGCGAGAAGTACCCCGACAAGCCGTACGTGCAGGGCTTCGTCAAGAACAACCGCGCCGACGGCGAATGGACCTGGTACGACACCACCGGGAAACTGGTCAACCGCCAGATCTTCGCCAACGGCAAGCAGGTCTCCGTCGAGGCCGCCACGGTGGCCAAGGACGGGAAAGTGACGTACAGGAAGCTCGACAAGGCGGCCGCCGACAAGTTCTTCGACGCACGCAAGGATGTCTTTATCAACATTCCCGAGTTCTACTGGGAGCGTTGAGACCCCCGGCAACGTGAGACGCAGGTGCGCGCGCCCCGCGATACGGGGCGTTTTTCATTCTCTGGACCATTCGATCGGTGATCGACAAACACCCGTGCGGGGTCCGCCTCAGCGCAGCCGCGCGGCGACGGCCGCGAGCAGGTCTTCGGGCTCGGTCATCCGCCCTGCGCCGACGGTGCGGCACGCCTGCCAGCCGACGCCCGGCCCGATGAGCGTGAACCCGTCGGCGGTGAGGGTGCCGAGGTTCCGCTGGGT
>DASPMT010000337.1:0-4827 GCA_035626935.1 Phycisphaerales bacterium
GTTATGAAGGGCGGCGTATCGGCGCCGACATCGCCGGCTGGTGCGCGCGTGGGCGGCGCGGTGACGTCGGCCGCGGATTCAGCGCGCGGTGGCGCGGCGGCTTCGACATCGGCTTCGGAGCAGAGCGGCGGAGGTGCGACGCCGTATGTGGTGGTGCGCGTCGATGAGGTGATCGCGAATCGTTTCCAGCCGCGGCAGGAGTTTGATGACGAAGGGTTGCGGCTGCTGGCGGCGTCGATCAAACGCGACGGTGTGATGCAGCCGCTGGTGGTGCGGAGAGTGGGGGAGGCGGGCGCGCCGCGCGGCGTGCGCACCGGCGCCGGCGGAGGAGCGCACTCAGCGAGCGCGGCGCAGCCGGTGTCGAGCGCTGCGCGTGAGAAGAGCGCGAAGTGGGAGCTGATCGCGGGCGAGCGGCGGTGGCGGGCGGCGCAGCTCGCGGGGCTGACGCACGTGCCGGCGGTGGTCGTCGAGATCGAGGATGTGACGGCCGCGCTGTGGGCGGTCGTCGAGAACGTGCAGCGCGTGGACCTTGGGCCGCTGGAGAAGTCCGCGGCGTACGCGCGGCTGTCGAAAGAGTTCGGGCTGACGCAGCAGCAGATCGCCGACCAGGTGGGTGAGGACCGGACGGTGGTGTCGCACTACATCCGGCTGGGGGATCTGGAGCCGCAGGTGCTGTCGCTGATCCGCGCGGGGAAGCTGTCGTTCGGGCACGGCAAGGTGCTCAACAGCCCGCTGGTGAAGCCGGGCGAGGTGCGCGTGAAGCTCGCCGAGCGCGCGGCGCGCGAGACGCTGAGCGTGCGGCAGCTTGAGCAGCTTGTTCAGCGCGGCGCGGGCGAGAGCCTGGAGGATGTGCGGCTGGTGATGTGGTCGCCGCAGCTGCTCCCGGGGTATAACGACCCGGCGTTTGCGGAGATCGAGGGGCACCTGATCAAGGAGGCGGAGCGGGACAAGGCGGAGGCGGCGCAGGACGCGGCGGAGGCGAGGGCGCGAGCGTTCGAGGCGCGAGCGAACGTGCGCGACCTGGAGGAGCAGCTGGGCAAGCACCTTGGGACGAAGGTGAAGATCAGGACGAGCGGCGCGGGGAAGCGCGGGGTGATCTCGATCGAGTACTACTCGCTGGATCACTTTGACGGGCTGGTGTCGAAGATGGGGGTGAGGCGGGAGTCTTGAGGGAGCGGCGCTGCGTGCTGAGACGTAGGCAGCGCAGCCGTTCTCTGTTCAACGAGTGATGACACTGGGCCGCGATGGTAATGGTCGGATTTGCTGCTCGATTGTCAGTCGAGAAGGCCCCGCCGCGCCGCCGCCTTCACCAGCCGGTTCCGGGCGTCGTAGGTGTAGCGGTAGCCGTACTGCCTGGTCACGCCCGAGACGTAGTCGTCACGCGTCACCGAGCCGTTGTGGGCGACGGGCGAACCGGAGCGCCAGCGCACGCGGCGAAGCCCGTGATGGAGGGCCGTCGGCATCGTTGCAGCGCGAGTCTATCCGGAACGGTCCGGGCCGCAAGTTCCCTGCACCGGGGAATGCTGAGGGATCGGCTCGCAAGGGTGACCGGACTCACAGAGCACTGACCGACGACCGAGGCGTCGACGGTCTGCAGGGGTTGCGCGGGCCATCACGCGGTGACTGCGGTTCCTGTCCGCCGGTCAGTGGCACGCGAGGAGTCGGGGGAGCGTTGGTGCCACCCCGTCTCCCATGAAGACGTCCAGTCAGTAGCATTGCTATTTAAAGGACATCCAGCCAGGGACTTCGGTTCCCGTAAGCCGTCTCCAATCATCATAACACTGGGTCGCATCTCTCTCAGCGTATTCTTTGAGCGTTCCGCCATCACCATCCAGAATTACAAGAAAGGCTGCTGGCCTCTTTGCCTTTACCCCTGGGACCCGAACCGATGACTCGTAGCAACGAAGAATGGCAAAAGTCCCGCGAATGTGGTGGCCGTACGCCGCGGTTCGTGACGGAGACGGCAGCGCCAGCTGCGAATCGATATACACGTGAGCTGAAGCCTCCTCGTCAATTTCAAGCACTGCACGATGCCCAAGACGCACGCGTCGTATCGGCGACATTGACTGAGGAGGGGTCGTCCCCGAGGCTGCCGCTTGCAACACTATAGCGTCTCGCACAGGTTCGTAGAAGTAATAGACTATCACCCCAACCCCCCCTACGACGACAGCGAGTGCGCCAAGCAGGGCAGCAGCAATACGGTGACGTTTAGTCAATTTGCACCATCCCACCATTCTGTCCATCGGCGCCCGCAACGGAGCCCGCGATGGACGGCCGTCCGCATCGCTGCAGCGCGAGTCTACCCGGAACGGTCCGGGCCGCAAGCTCCCTGCACCGGGGGCTGCTGAGGGGTCGGCTCGCAAGGGTGACCGGACGCGCAGGGCACTAACCGACGACCGAGGCGTCGGCGGCCGGCAGGGGTTGCGCGGGCCGTCCCGGGGTGACTGCAGCTCCTGTCCGCCGGTCAGTGGCACGGGAGGAGTCGGGGGAGCGTCGGTGCCACCCCGCCTGCGACAAGTCAAGCCTTAAGAGCTATCTACCGAAAGCCTGCGCAATTAATACAAAGGCCACATAGCCAAAGACAAAAAAAACTACATCGCGCCAAGTGAGTTTTCTTCCATACTTCGTAACAAGCAAAGAGCTACGCAGCACCGCATGTATCAATCCTAAAAGTGTCGCAGCACATGCACAGATAGATATCCAAAGAAGTGGCGATCCCGCAATACTCTCGCCGACAGGGAGCGTAACAATTGCAGCGGCAAGAAAGAAGAGGACAGAAAGAACTATACTTATCATACATTCACTCCGGCACGCAAATTGTTTGACCGGGTACGATGCGGTCTGGATCATTGGCGCAAAGACGGCGAGCTTCCTCCCAGCTGATATCTCGATTCCGTCGTCGGCGCCAGTGGTCCCAGCAGGTCTCTCCTTCTTTAACGGTATGGGGCCGGAAGCCCGGTGGGCATGGAGAAGGCGTCGACGGCGGTTGCGACGGGGGTGGCGCAATCGGCAGCGGAGCGACCGACTGATTCTGTACCTGCACCATACAGGGGGCCGACGCAACTAACCGGCTATTCGGCTTGCGGTACGGACTAGTTTCGTCGATTCCCAAATTCTCATAGGTGGCGGTAAAGTGGCGACAATTGTACACCCAAATCGAATAGATGGGAGGCTGCTCTTGCAGCGCCTCCAGGGATTCAAGCAATAGCCGGTCCGCTTGACAGCAAGAAACAATGCGACTGCTATTTACTCCCGATGGTGGGCCATCAAAGTCGGTGATCTGGATACGACCTGGACAAACCACCACTGCCGCAGGGGCCCACCATCCGCGCGCAGAAAAATCTATCCTTTTGTAGCCTACAACCCTCGTGCAATCCTGGCTCCACACTTCAACGATTATAGAGGTATGAAGCCAATCCAGAATCCATCGATCGAGTCCACGTGGGTCAACCGAGATTAGCGGCATTGAGGCTACATATTCAAATAGGTTCGGACCGTCCTGGTAGCGCAGCGCGTCTTGTTGCATCCACTTCCCGCTGTAGCTGTTGAGCACGCGGTGGCGGACGTGGTAGACCGGCACGCCGTCGCCGTCGATCTTGCCCGTGCCGGCGAGGATGGGGTCGAACTCGTACCCCGCCAGCCCCTTGCGGTTGTCGATGGCCGTGGCGCTGATGAGCCCGACGCCGCCGGTTGACCCCTTGTTGTAGTAGGCGGTGAACGCCGCCAGGTCGTCGGTGGCGTTGACCACGTTGTCGGGCACCAGCGAGCCTGAGGCGGAACCCAGGTCGGTGTTCCAGTCGGCCGAGCCGGTGGCGCTGTAGGCGCCTGTGTCGCCGGCGCCGAGGGTTCCGTCGGGGCCCACACCGCCGCCGCCGCTGCCGGCGATGTCGGCGACGTTGTAGCTCTCGGGCCGGCCGTAGGCGTCGTAGCGGTAGCGCTCGACCCACTCGCCGGTGGGGGTGATCAGCGCCGCGACGTCCGCCCGCCAGTTCTGCAGGTAGTAGAACCGCTCCTCCCGGGTGGCGTCGCCGCCGCTGGCCATCGAGTTCTTGTCGCGGTCGCGGAGGATGACGCTGTCGATGTACGAGCTGCCGCCGCGGCCGTTTAGCCCGGCTGTGTGGTAGAGGTAGGTCTCCACCGCGTAGGTGCCGACGGCCTTGGAGCCGGCGCTGGACTCGTACCACATGCCCACCTGCTGCCAGCGCTCGTTGTACTGGAAGAAGCGCCAGAGGTTGTTGGCGTAGGTGAGGTTGGTGTCGAACACCGCCTTCCAGCCGATGCGGTGGCCCAGGCCGTTGTAGCGGTACTCGGTGACGGCGGTTCCGTTGGACTGCGCCGCCGCCTTCACCAGCCGGTTCCAGGCGTCGTAGGTGTAGCGGTAGCCGTACTGCCTGGTCACGCCCGAGACGTAGTCGTCACGGGTTACCGAGCCGTTGTGGGCGACCAGGTACGTGGAGTCCTGGTTGCCGGTCACGCTGTCGGACACGGTGTAGGGCTCGTTGCGGCCCAGGAAGGTGCGGGTCTGGTTCTGCTCGGCGGCGGCGGTCGACGGGTCGTCGCGGTAGGCCTTGTGCTTGGTCCAGTTGCCCGTCTGCGACATCGCGACCGCGCCCGCGTTGGTCCAGTCCTCCTGGCGCAGGGTGGCGGCGTTGGCGATGGCGCCGGTGACCATTGTGCCGACGGTCGCCTTCTCCAGGCGGTTGATTTCGTCGGAGGCGTAGACGGCGCTCCAGGGGGTGACCCAGGCGTTCTCGACCTTGCTGATGTTGCTGTTGGCGTCGTAGGCGGGCTTGCTGTCGTAGTAGACGGCGCCGCTGCTGCCGTTCT
>DASPMT010000338.1:0-2692 GCA_035626935.1 Phycisphaerales bacterium
GGCCCGTCACCGCGACGGTCTGGTTGAAGCTGGCGTGGATCCGCCGCGTGACGGGGTTGATCGCGTCCTTGAGCGCGACGAGATACGTCGAGACGAGCTTGGTGAGCGTGCGATACTCGACGATCAGCGAGGGGATCGGCGTGGTGATCGCCGCGTCCTCAGCCAGCCGCTCGAGCACCTCCACGTCGGTGGAGGCGTCCCCCTTGGGCGTGCGCTTAAGCACCTTCAGGCCCAGCCCGGGCTCCTCGGCGGTCTTCTTGTTGAACAGAGCGCCGGCGAGCTGGCGGGGGGAGTCTGGATTGAACGTGCGGCCGAGCGTCTCCATCGCGGCGACGTCGATGCGGTCTTTGAGCTCGACGATCTGCTTCGCCAGCCGCTCCCGCTGGCGGTCGAGCTCGGCCGGGTCCACCAGCACGCCGTTCCACTCGAGCTCAGCGAGGACGAGGATGAGCGGCATCTCCAGCGTCTGGAAGAGCGGGCGCAGGCCAAGGTCGTCCAGCTGCGGGTCCATCGCGTTCATCAGACGCAGGGCGATGTCGGCGTCCTCCGCGGCGTAGTCGGTGGCCTGCGGCAGCGGGACCTGCGCGAACGTCTTCTGGCTTGGCCCCGTCCCGATAAGGTCCTTGATCGAGATGTTGGTGTGGTTCAGCAGCGCCAGCGCCAGCGCGTCGAGGCTGTGCGACGAACGGGCCGCGTCGATCAGGTAGGACGAGACCATCGAGTCGAACGCGACGCCGCGGAGCGTGACGCCGACCTTGCGGAGAACCATGACGTCGAACTTGAGGTTGTGCCCGCACTTGGGCTTGGCGTCGTCCTCCAGGATGGGTTTGAGGGCGGCAAGGACCGCTGCCTCGTCGAGGTGGGTGCTCGGCTCGGGCGAGCGCACGGGCACGTACCAGCCGGTCCTCTCTTTGATCGAGAACGACAGGCCGCACAGGTCCGAGAGGATCGGCGAGAGCCCGGTCGTCTCGGTGTCGACGGCGATCCAGTCGGCGGTCTTCAGCTCGGCCACAAGCTCGCTGAGCTCCGCGGCGGTCTTCACGCAGCGGTAGGTTCCCGCGGTCGCGGCTCGGGTTCCCGTAGTGGAGGTCGCTGCGTCTGAATCGTCACCGAACCCGTCGAACAGCGACGGCCCGCCCGGGTTCTTTGCCGGGCGGAGCGGGGCCCGTCCGGTCGGTGTTGACGGGATCGTCGGCATCGGCACCCCCTCGGCACGGCTGGCGGCGAGTTCGTCAGCGATCGCGCCGCCGCCGATCAGCCCTTTCACTTCCTCCTGGTAGCGGTTAAACCCGAGCTCCTTGAGGATCGGGATGAGCACCGCCAGGTTGAGCCCGTCGCGCGAGGCCTGGGCGAGGTCGAACTCCATGGGCGCGTCCGGCCGCAGGGCGACGAGCTTCTTGCTCATCTCCAGGGCTTTGGCGTCGCGGGCGGCGCGGATCGCCTCCCCCCGTTTGCCCTTGATCTCCTCCGCCCTGGCGAGCAGATTCTCGAGCGTGCCGTACTGGGCGATGAGCTCGGCCGCGGTCTTCGGGCCCACGCCCGGGACGCCCGGGACGTTGTCGACGTTGTCACCCATCAGCGCGAGCATGTCGACCACCTGGGAGGGGGTCAACCCCGTGTCGGCCCTGAGCGCGGCGACGTCGATAACGGCGTCGGTGTGGATGTCATAAAGCTCGACGCAGTTTCCTTCCTCGTCGCACAGGAGCTGCTTGAGGTCCTTGTCCTTGCTGATGATGCGCAGCCGCACACCGGGGTGCTGTTCCTTCAGGCGCTTCACGATCGCGGCGATGACGTCGTCGGCTTCGAAGCCGGGTGAACCGATGACCGGGACGCCGACGGCCTTGAGCATCGACAGCGCACGCTCGACCTGCGGCAGCAGATCGTTGGGTGGGGGCGTCCGGTTGGCCTTGTACTCAGGATAAAGCTCGGAGCGGAACGTCTCCTTGTCTCCGCCGACGTCCAGGGCAACGGCGATGTAGTCGGCGCGGCCGCCCGCTTCGCCGATCTTTCCTTCGCCTTTGAGCAGCTTGAGCAGCATGCCGACGAAGCCGAACGTCATGTTCGTCGGCTCTTTGGTGACCGGGGAGGTCATGGGTGTCCGGATCGCGTGGTAGGCGCGGAAGAACTGGGCGTAGCCGTCGATCAGGTAGAGCGTTGGACGGAGGGAGGGTTCGGGCACAAACGAACGTAGGAGGGATCCGGCGGCAGGAACATCCGCCGCCGGCCGACGGCTACATTCAGCCCATGCCGTCGATCCAGGAACTCCAGCTCCTCTTTCAGGCCGTGAGCTCGCTCGCCATCGCGGGGGGCCTGCTCTATACCGCCTTTCAGTTCCGCAACTTCAAGCGGGCTCAGCACGTGGCCAACTTCACCCGACTGGTCGAGCTGCAGATGCACCTGCGGGAAATGCGCGTCGAAGACCCGACGCTCGCCCGGGTCTACCGGCACGATGTGCAGCACGCGGCCAACGACGCGGAAGTGCGGGAGTACTTCTTCAACCTGATGCAGCTCTCGGTGTTCGAGATCGTCTGGTTCGCCCACCGGCACGGGCAGCTCCCCAGCGACTACTACACAAGCTGGGACAGCCGCATGCGCGAGATCGCGGCCGAGCCGAGCTTCCGCCGCATGATCAACACGCCGAGCATGAAACTGATGGACGATCGTTTCCAGGCGTACATCAAGCAGATGGTGG
>DASPMT010000339.1:0-2105 GCA_035626935.1 Phycisphaerales bacterium
GGATGCGTCTCGACCTCAAGGGCGGCGGCGTCAAGCCGGTGGACGATCCGAAGCTGTTCTGACAGATGACCGCCGGCGCGACGCCTTGCCTGCACCGGACACGGGTCAAGCGGGTTTGGTGGGCTCAGGCTCGCCAAACAACCCTCCCGTGCCGTCGTCGGCAGGTTTCCGCCGGCGCGGCCCAGCGCGCGGGAGCGGCGCGCCCTGGCTCTTGCCGACGGTGCTCTCGATGCGCCCCTCCGCCAGACGCGTCACCAGCGGGTCTCCGGTCTTGACGTCTTGCGGGGCGCGCACCAGCCGTCCGCCGGCGGTGTAGGTGACCGAATAGCCCCGGCGGAGCACCGAGACCGGGCCGATGAGTTCAAGCTGGCGCGACGCCGACGCAAGCCGCTGCGAGGCCCCCGCGAGAGCGGCTCGCTGCGCGGCGTGGAGCCTGTCGCCGGTGACCGCCGACGTGTGCCGGCTCTCACGCAGACGGGCCCTCAGCGCAGACTCGATGCGCGCCGTGGCGAGTTCGACGGCGGCGCAGCGTTTGGCGTGCAGCGTCGCCGGCCTGCAGCGTTCCAGCCGAGTTGACAGGCGGGCCACGCCCGTGTGTGCCGACCCCAGCCGCTCGCGCAGACCGCCGGCCAGGCGCCGGCCGTTGCTCGCGACACCTTCACGGAACCGCACGAGATCGCGCTTGACCGCCAGGTAGAGCCGTCGGCCGTTCTGCGTCATCTCCTGGCGGAGCGCCTCACGGTCGGGGGTAAGGAGCATCGCGGCCTGAGTCGGTGTGCTCGCCCTCGCGTCGGCCACAAGTTCGACGATCGTCACGTCGGTCTCGTGCCCGATCGCCGCAACGACCGGCACCCGGCAGTTCCTTACAGCCTCGGCGACCGAACGGTCGTTGAAGGCCCAGAGGTCCTCCATGCTGCCGCCGCCGCGCGTCACGAGCAGCGCGTCGATCCCCTCGCCCGCGGCGTTGAGGCTGACCCACTGCACCGCGCGTGTCACATCGGGGGCCGCTGCGCCGCCCTGCACCAGGCAGTCGATGAGGCAGACCTCTACGCCCGGGCACCGGCGCGCCATCGTGTTGAGCACGTCGGCCAGGGCTGCGCCCTTGCGGCTGGTGATCACGGCGACGCGCCGCGCAAACACCGGGAGCGCGCGCTTGCGCTCCGGCTCGAACCACCCCATCCCGCGCAGCTCGGCGACCAGCCGCTGGTA
This sequence comes from Phycisphaerales bacterium, assembly GCA_035626935.1. Taxonomy (GTDB): domain Bacteria; phylum Planctomycetota; class Phycisphaerae; order Phycisphaerales; family UBA1924; genus JAJTGZ01. The sequence goes on from DASPMT010000339.1 coordinate 1,210, forward strand.
CGCCTCGTCCAACGCGCCTGCGCCGACAGGCTCGATCTTCTCGGCGATGAGCGTCAGCTTCCCCTGCGGCTCATAGACCTCCACCTTGGCGGTCACCACCACGCTCTGGCCGTTGGCGGGCACGAAGCGGTGCGAGCGGGCCCTCCCCGCGAACATCACGCAGTTCAGCACCGCGCCCGCGTCCTTGACGGCGAAGTACCAGTGCGTGCGGTTGGAGAAGTTGGAGATCTCGCCGAGCACGCGCACGGTATCGGGGAAGCCGGCGGTAAGCGTCTCGTTGATCCTCGACGCGAGCGCGGAGACGGTAAGGGGCTTGACCTCAACGGCGGTTCTCTGGTTGGATGAAGCCGCTTCTGGCTTGCCCGGCGCCAGAGGGGTTTCCTTTGAACGGTCGCGGTCGTCACGGGGTGTAAAGAGTCCCTCGATCAATGCGTCACCTCGGCGCGACCGCCCTAGCGGCCGGCCACGACCCGTTCGTAGAGCTTCATGACACCCGCTACCCACGCGCTCGCGAGGCGCTTTTCCCGTATGAACTGGCGCGCCGACGATCCGAGCGAGATCGCCTTCGACGGCTGGTCGAGCACCTCGCTGGTGGCGTTCCGCCACGCTACGGGCGTCGCCTCACGGACCAGCACCGCTGTCTCGTGGTCGAGCAGGTGGCTCGCCAAGTCGTCGGCTCGCGCGATCACCGGCATGCCCGCCGCCATCGCGTCGAGCACGAACCCGTGCTGCTCCCCGTCGGCGGACGGGATGACAAGTGCGTCAGCCTCCAGCGTCAGGTCCCATCGCTCGGTGAGCTCCGGCACGACGCTGACGCACGCGGAGAGGTCCATCGAACGCGCAACCTTCCAGAGCCCCAGGCGGTCGGCCGTCGGCTCGTTCGCAAGCACGAGCAA
>DASPMT010000340.1:0-2179 GCA_035626935.1 Phycisphaerales bacterium
GAGAACACCTCCGGAAACACCGGCCTGGGGGTCGCCATGTGGGCCGCGGTGAAGGGCTACCGCTGCATCTTTACCATGCCCGACAAGATGAGCCTCGAGAAGGTCAACATGCTCAAGGCGTTCGGCGCCGAGGTCGTCATCACCCCCACCGACGTCCCCGGCGACAGCCCCCAGCACTACGTCGAGACCGCCAAGCGCATCGCCCGCGAGACCCCCGGCGCGTTCTACGTCAACCAGTACCACAACCCCCTCAACATCGACGCCCACGAGCTCTCAACCGGCCCGGAGATCTGGCGCGACACCGACGGCAAGGTCGACGCCGTCGTCCTGGGCGCCGGCACCGGCGGCACGCTCTCGGGCACCGGCCGCTACTTCAAGAAGAACCACCCGCACGTGAAGATCATCGGCGTCGATCCCATCGGCTCGGTCCACTACCACTACTTCTACACCAAGACGATGCCGACGCCCCACGTCTACAAGGTCGAAGGGATCGGCGAGGACATCCTCTGCGACGCGATGGACTACTCCGTCGTCGACGAGTTCTTCCAGACTAACGACAAAGAGGCCTTCACCATGGCCCGCCGGCTCGTCCGCGAAGAGGGCCTCTTCTGCGGCGGCTCGTCCGGCTGCAACGTCCACATCGCCCTGCAGATCGCCAGGAGGCTCGGGCCGGGCAAGACCGTCGTCACCGTCCTCCCCGACTCGGCCACCCGCTACACCACCAAGTTCCTCAGCGACCAGTGGATGAAGGACTACGGCTTCTTCGGCGGCGACCGCGACCTGGGCCTGGTCGAGGACATCCTCAAGGCGATGCCGCCGCGCCCCGTCCTCACCGCCGCGGCCGACACCCCCGTCTCGAAGATCATCGACACCTTCCGCGAGCGCGGCGTCTCGCAGCTCCCCATCCTCGACGCCAACAAGCACCCTGTCTCGATGGTCCACGAGGTTGACCTCCTCCGCGGCCTGCAGTCGGGCAAGATCACCCCCGCTTCGCCCGCCAGCGCGGCGGCCCACCCCATCGGCGGCCTGATCTATCCCAAGGCGCGCATCGAAGAGCTCTTCCGCATCTTCGAGACCGACCAAGTCGGCGTCGTGGTCGACAACAACGTCGTCGTCGGCATCGTCAGCAAGATCGACGTCCTCGACTTCATGAGCAACCGCAAGCACTGACTTGCTCCGGAGCCCGCCATGCCCGAGTCTCAGCACAAGTTCGCCACTCGCGCCATCCATGCCGGGCAGAAGCCCGACCCCTCGACCGGCGCGATCATGACACCGGTCTACATGACCTCGACGTTCGTCCAGAAGTCGCCCGGGGTGATCGTCGAGGACTACGACTACTCGCGATCGGCCAACCCCACGCGCAAGGCGCTCGAGTCCAACCTCGCGTCGCTCGAAGGGGGCCGCTTCGGGTTCGCGTTCTCCTCAGGCCTTGCGGCGATGGACTGCGTGATGCACCTGCTCAGCGCCGGCGACCACATCATCCTCGGCGACGACGTCTACGGCGGCACGTTCCGGCTCGTCGACAAGGTCTACAAGCAGCTGGGCATCACGGCGACGCGCGTCGATTTCACTAATCACGCCGCGCTGCAGGCCGCGTTCACCCCGAAGACAAAGCTCGTCTGGGGCGAGACCCCGACCAACCCGATGCTGCGGCTCTGCGACATCGCGGCGGTGTCGAAGATCGCCAAGGCCCGCAACGCGGTGTTCGTCGTCGACAACACCTTCGCCACGCCCTACCTGCAGAACCCCCTCGCGCTCGGCGCCGACGTCGTTCACCACTCCTCCACCAAGTACATCGGCGGTCACAGCGACGTGATCGGCGGCGTGCTGGTGACCAGCGACGAGCAGATCGCCGCGAAGCTGAAGTTCTTCCAGAACTCCGTCGGCGGCGTGCCGGGCCCGATGGACTGCTTCATGCTGCTGCGCTCAACGAAAACGCTTCACGTAAGGATGGAGCGCCACTGCGCCAACGCGATGAAGGTCGCCGAGTTCCTCGCCGGACACAGGGCGATCGCCAGCGTCGCCTACCCCGGGCTCAAGTCCCACCCCGAGCACGCACTCGCGTCGAGGCAGATGCGCGGCTTCGGCGGCATGATCACCGCGACGCTCAAGGGGGGCATGAACGAGTCGCGCCGCTTCCTCGAACGCGTCCACCTCTTCTCGCTCGCCGAGAGCCTCG
>DASPMT010000341.1:0-4862 GCA_035626935.1 Phycisphaerales bacterium
GTCAGGGTTCGCCGACGCGAGCATCGTCTGGAGGAACTCGGTGACGGCCATCGCGTCCGCGGCCGCCTGCTCCGCCCTGGCCTCGTTGCGGCGGGCGACTACGGCCAGCGCCGAAGTGGCGGCGGCCCCGGCGATCAGTACGACGAACGCGGCGACCACGCCCGCGACGAGCCCCTTGTTCCGCTTGGCGAACTTGCTCAACTGGTACGAGCGGCTCGGGGGGCGCGCCGAGATCGGCTCGTCGCGGAGCGAGCGGCGGATGTCTTCTGCCAGCTCGCTGGCCGACTGGTACCTGCGCGCACGGTCTTTCTCCAGGGCCTTGCCCGCGATCGTGTCGATATCCCCGCGGAGCGACCGGTCGAGCACGGAGAGCCTGGCGGCTTCGTCCTGCGCGATCGCCCGCACCGCCTCGGGGACCGATGCGCCGGCGACGTCGTGCGGGAGCCTGCCGACAAGGAGCTCAAAGAGGATCACCCCGAGCGTGTAGACGTCGGATCGGGTGTCCACGTCACGGGTGTCTGCGCCGGAGGCGGAGACCTGCTCGGGGCTCATGTAGGGCACGGTGCCCAGGAGCTGCCCCGCGTCGGTGTGCATCGACAACTGCGCGGCCGCGTCGCCGTCAAGCGTGCGGGCGACGCCGAAGTCGAGGACCTTGGGTTGGCCGGAGATATCGACGAGGATGTTGCCGGGCTTCAGGTCGCGGTGGACCACCCCTTTCTGGTGGGCGTGGTGGACGGCATCGCAGATGCGGGTGAACAGATCGAGGCGCTGGCGTGTGTCGAGGTGGTGGGCGTTGGCGTAGTCGGTGACCGGAACGCCCTGGATGTACTCCATCGCGAAGAACGGCACCTGGAGGCCTGCCGAGCGGCCGTCGCTGGAACTCTCGGCAGCGGTGCCTGCCTCGTAGACCTGCGCGATGCCGGGGTGCTGCAGCCGCGCGAGCACCTGCGATTCGAGCTCGAAGCGGCGCAGGGCACGCGGGGAGAGCGCCCCGCCGCGGATGACCTTAAGCGCGACGAGCCGCTGAGGATGGTCCTGCTGGGCCAGGTACACCACGCCCATGCCCCCCTCGCCGAGCACCCGGAGGATCCGGTATCGGCCCAGGCGGCGGAGCGGCACGTCGCCGGCGGGCGCCGCGTCCAGCGGCGCCGTGGCGCGCGAGAGCGTGGCAGGGTCCGCGCCGGACGCAGCGTCGAGCGTAGAGGTCCCCGGCTCGCCGGCCATCGTCGCGGCAAGCTGGCTCTCAAGCGCGGCGTAGACCTGGTCGCGGAGCGCCGTGTCTCCGCCGCAGCGGAGGGCGATGTAGGCGGAGCGCTGGTCTGGTGGGAGGGCGAGGGCGGCGCGAAGGATGTCGGTGACGCGCTTGGTTGACATGGGCGGGGCGGAGCGGGGGTCCCGGCCTCAGGCCCTTGAACGGGGGAGGGGGTAAAAGCCACCGACAGGAGTCGAACCTGCGACCGTCGCTTTACAAAAGCGATGCTCTACCAGCTGAGCTACGGTGGCGGCGCACAACGGTAGGACTGCAAGAGGCCGCGGGTGTCGGAAGGAACGAGACCGTCCGGCAAGCGGGGTGAAAAAGCGTTAGGATCCCTCTGCATGCATCGAGGACACTCAACCTGCCGGTCGTTCACGCTGCTGCGCCTTGCGCGCAGCGCCGTGGCGCGCTGGGTTGCGGTCGCGGTCCTGATGCCGCTGCTGTCGGTGGGCGCCCTGCGCGGCGGGGTGCTGGTGGCCCATTCGCACGGGCAGCGGGACATCCACCTGCACCTGTATTCTGCCCAGAGCCGCGGGGCCTGCCTTGCAGAGACCGGCGCTCACTTGTGCCACGGGCACGCGGCCGCGCACGAGTCGGCGCCCGACGAAGAACGGGAGGGGGGCACGCCTGCTTGTGGCGAGGACTGCCTCAGTGTGGCGGTCTCGGTTCCAAGTCAGAATGTTCCGACGACACCTGATTTGAAGGTCGTGCACGAGACGCTTCCCGAGTGCCCTTGCGATACGGGCCCGGGGCTGGCGCCGGCGCGGGCGCTGCGGTCAGCGGGACCGCCTTCCGGTGTGCCGCTGGCCCTTCCACCGCCTCCCCCCACTGCTTGTGCGCGGTTGCTGCGCACGAGCCGCGCGCTCCTCCTTTAGGTCGGACGCACCTTGCGCCGCCGGCGACCGATGTCGCTGCGCGGGCGGAGTGCCGTTTGTGCCGTCGCGTTGAACGGCGGCCCCGATCAACAAGGAGCGTCCGCGTGATGACCGTGACCACGAAAGACTATTGGCCCAACCCTCGCCGATTCGCGGGGTGTGCCTGCGCGGCCCTGCTGGCCGCGGTGTCGGGCTGCCAAAGCTATGAACCGCGCGCACTGGACGTCGATGCGACCCGCCGGGCGTTCACCGAACGGGACCCGGGCTCGGAGTCGGTGCGGGCGTTTGCCCATCGGCTGGCACAGGGCGAACACGGCCCCCAGGCACCGAGCGGGTTTGATCCGACTGATGGGTTGACGCTGGCGGAAGCGGAGCCGGTCGCGCTGGTGTTCAACCGCGAGCTCCGTCTGGCGCGGCTTGAACTGGGGGTTGCCGCGGCGGCGGCAGAACACGCCAGCCGCTGGACAGACCCTGTGCTGGGCGTGGATGTCGAGCGGATCGTTTCGGGAGTGCCGCACCCGTGGGTCGTGCTGGGCAGCGTCGGGCTGACACTGCCGGTGTCTGGCCGGCTCGCGGCCGAGCAGGCTCGCGCGAATGCCGAGCACGCGGCGGAGCTGGGGCGGGTCGCGGCGAAGGAATGGGCGACACGGAGCACGCTACGCGAGCTGTGGATCGAGTGGTCGGCGCAGGCGGAGCGTTCACGCATCGCGGCGTCGCTGATCGGCCGGCTGGGCGAGTTCGCCACCTTGGCCGCGCGCCATGAGGAGGCGGGAATCCTCTCACGGATGGACGAGCGTCTGTTCCGGGTCGAGCTCGCATCGGCCGAGGCCGCCGCGGCGGAGGCCAAGGGCAGGGTGCGCGAGCTGGAGCTGCAGCTCCGCGACGTGATGGGCCTGGCGCCGACGGCGCCCGTTCGGCTGGTTGAATCGGTCGCGTTCTCGCCGCGGATCACCGACGCGGCGGCGTTGCAGGCGGCGATTGAGAGCGACAATCCCGAGCTCAACGCGGTGAGGCGCGCGTACGCGGCGGCCGAGGAGTCTCTGCGCGCGGAGGTGCGCTCGCAGTACCCGGACCTTGAGATCGGACCGGGTTACGGCACCGATGAAGGCGACGAGCGGGTGCTGCTGGGTGTTCGGCTTCCGCTCCCGCTCTGGAACGCCAATCGCGGCGGCATCGCCAGGGCGCAGGCGCAGCGCGACGCGGCCCGAGCGCGCTTTGAGGGAACGTACGAGCGTCTGCTGTCGCAGCAGGCGGTCGCCCTGAACCGCCTGAACGCGGCGCGCGAGCTGCGGGAGGCGGTCGAGGGGAGGCTGCTCCCCCTTGCCGACGAGCAAGAAACGGACGCACGCCGGGTCGTCGAGCTGGGACGCGTGGACCCGCTGATGCTGCTGAACGCGCTGCGGTCGCAGCAGGAAACCAAGGGACTTTTGCTCAACGCCCGCGCGGCGGAGTCGATCGGCGCCGTTCGACTCGACGAGCTGCTCGGACCGCCGACGCCCCGCACCGCGGAGGGAGCGGGGCCCGATGGCCGTCCGCGGCTGGAAGGAGACCGCCAATGAGGCGTCAGAATTGCTGGACGCTGCTGGTGCTGCTATCGCTGGGCTCGGGCGCCTGCGAGCGGCACGCCGCCGCCCCCACCCCGGCGCCGGCTGAAGCCCCTGCGGCGCCAACCAACCGCGTGGACATCGGGCCGGCGGTGCGGCAGAGCCTGGGGCTCACGTTCGCCACCGTTGAGAGCCGGGCGGTCTCAAGGACGCTGCGCATACCGGGACGCTTCGAGCTGCTGCCGTCGGCGCGGCGCGAGTACCGGGTTGCGGCCGCGGGGGTCGTCGAGCTGCTCGTGCAGCAGTACCAGCTGGTGGAGCCCGGCACGCCGCTGTTCCGGCTGGATTCTCCCCGGTGGCGTGAGATTCAACGCGAGCTCACCGACGCGGAAGCCGGTCTCGCCATGGCCCAGGCGGCGGTTGACAGCGTGGCGCCCTTTGCCGAGGCGCACGAGCGCCACCACGCGGAGCTCCAGGTCGCCGTCGACCTTTGGGTGGAGCGAGTCGCCGCGCTCGAGCGCCTGAAGGCCGCGGGCGGGGCGCGCGGCGACGAGGTGTCGGCGGCGCAGGGGGCGCTGGCCGCGGCACGCGCGGCGCTCGCGGAGACGTTCGAGAAAGAGGCCGACCTTACCGCGCGCGGGCGCGACGCAAGGGCCCAGCTTGAAGCGGCACGCTCGCGGATGGCGCTGCTGCTGCAAACGGCATCGTCGATGACGGGGGAGCCCGCTGAGCGGCTTGCGGAGGCGGCCCCCGGCGTCGGAGCCAGGTGGAAGCTCATCGGGCGCATCGAGGTGCGGGCCCTCGCGCCGGGCGTGATCGACAGCGTGAGCGCGGTGAGCGGCGGGCTGGTCGACGCCGGCGGGCTGGTGATCACGACGGTGGAGCCCCAGCGCGTCCGGTTCCGCGCCCACGCGCTGCAGAGCGATCTGGGTCGGCTGAGCGAGGGCGCTGCGGCGAGCGTCGTTGCGCCGACGGGCGGTTCGCTGGCATCCGCCGCGCCGGTCCGGGGCGTCGTGACGCTCGCCCCCACCGCCGACCCGGAGCGCCGGACGATCGAGGTGGTGCTGACGCCTTTGGATGCGGCGCCGACGGCGGCGTGGGCCCGCGCGGGGGTCGCGGCGTTCCTCGAGGTCATGACGAGCGGCAGCGGGAGGCAGGAGCTGGCGATCCCCCTCGCCTGCGTCGCCC
>DASPMT010000342.1:0-3592 GCA_035626935.1 Phycisphaerales bacterium
CACGAAGACCTGGTAGATTTGCGGGTCGATGTTTGACAGCCGCAGCTGCCCTTTCAGGCGGCGGATGTTGTTGTTGATCGTGATGAGCGTTCCCAGCGCAGCCGACGACAGGTGATCCACGTCGGTGAAGTTGATCAGCAGCTTCGGGGCGGGCTCCGCCTCGATGATCGCTTTGACCTCCTCGCCGATCTGCTGGATGTTCGCCTCGTCGAGGATGTTGCGGTCGCGGAACTGGACCTCGACGATGGCGCCGTCGCGTTTGACCTTGAGCCGGGAGTCGCTGGTGGGCATATGGGCGTGCTCAGAGCGGAGGAGTGAGGCGGGTGTACCGACAGGGCAAGGAAAGGGGTAGGTGCGAGCCGGAGTGTAGCGTATCCATCCGACGCGTTCCCTCCGTGCGCGCTCCGGTGCGACGCGGTGAAAACCGGGGAAAACCAATGAAAAACGGGCGTCCCAGGGGACGCCCGTGGTGAGATTGAACAGGACGGTCAGTTGCCGCCGCGGAGGCTGTCGTTGAGGCCGGGGAACGACTTCTCCTCTTCCTCGCTCTGCACCAGGACGGTGGGCTTCATCAGGATGAGCAGGGTGCGGTCCTTGCGCGACTGAACGCGGTTGGTGAAGAAGCGGTTGAGCACCGGGATCTTGCTCAGAACCGGGACGCCCGTCTCGAGCTCGACCTCTTCCGTCACGCGCTGGCCGCCGAGCATGATGGTGCCTTGGTCGGGAACGGTGACTGTGGTGTTCACGCGGGTGACCTGGAGGGTGGGGAGTTGGAACGTGCCGATGACCGGTTGGCTGCCGCCACCGCCACCACCGCCGCCGCCGCCACCGCCGCCGGCCTGCGCCTGCTGGGTGAACGTCTCAAGCCGGATGAGGGCCGCGATCGACGTCTCGATGTTCATCGTGACGTAGCGCCGGTCAGCCGAAGCGACTCCCTCGACCAGCAGCGTGACGCCTTCGGTCAGCGTCTGCGGCACGGGGTCGAAGGCGACCGAGCCGTCACCGGTCACGGGGTCCAGATCGCCGACGAAGGCTCGCTGCGTGCCGACGACGACGTTGGCGATCTGACCGTTGGTGAACGTGAGGCGCGGCGCCGTGAGGGTCACGGTGCGCTGGTCGGCCTGCGTCGCCTTGATCAGGAAGTCAACCTGGATGTCGTCGAGGTACTGGCCGGCGATGCCGAGCGCCGGCGCCTGGTTGAGAAGCTGGCCCGTGAACGAGTCGGCGGGGACCAGGAACCGAGCCAGGTCGCCGTTCTGCGTGGTGCCGATGGGCGAGAACTGGTTGGGCGGCGCGACGTTCTGCACGGCGCGGACCTGCTGCCCGGGCGGGATCAGCACGGGCGTAACCGAGCCGCCCGCGGCGTAGTTGTTGCTGTCGAGCACGCGACGCAGGCGACCGGTGGCCGGGTCGAACAGGTCGCTGGGGATGATGTTGGGGTCCAGCGCGCGGGCGGCGGTGACCGAGGCGCTGTCGGCGTTGAAGTAGACGTCGAGGTCGAAGTTGATCTGCTCGAAGTAGTTCTGGTCCACCAGCAGGAAGCGGGCTTCCACGCTGAGCTGCGTCTGACGGATCTCGCGGAGCTTGCTGAGCAGGCCCGTGATCTCCTTGTGGTTGCGGGCCGTGTTGGTGATCACCAGCAGCCCGTTGAGCTCGGTGATGGAGCCGACGTCGCCGCCGTTCTCCTTCCAGGAATCTGGATCGACGCCCTGCTGCAGCACGCTGACGATCTGGCGGATCCGCTCCTTCTTGTCCGGAACGGTCGCCTTGCGGTCGCCCTTGAACGGGTCGCCGGCGGCGACGCGCTTGACCGCCTTGTTGCCGACCTTGCTCTCGAGGTCGAGCACGGGAATGTCGGTGTAGTCGGGGGCGAACAGGAGCATGTCGGCGATCGGGTACGTGACCGTTACCGTCTGCTGCTTGATCGCGTCGGCCGAACCGACGGCGACGATGCCGTCGTTGACGGCGAAGTCGGCCTTGTTGAAGCGGTCCTTGCTGACCTGCTTGAGCAGGCGGTCAAGGACGACCTTGGCCGGCTGGTCGCCCAGGTTCATGCTCACCTGCGTGTCCCGCTCGACGCCGACGGTGTTGAGGCTCTTCCAGTCCGGATCGATCGTCACGCCCGAGGCCTTGCCGATGTACGCCAGCGCGCGCTCGAGGGTGACCCGCTGCTCCTGCTCGAACGTGGCGGGGATGACTTTGCTCATCGCCGCCTCGGCGCGCCGGTTCTCGGGGCTCTCGAAGAAACCGCCGGCCCCGGTGCGGCGCTGGGAGATGCTGGGCCAGTCGTCGGGGTACTCGATGATGCCGAAGGGTGGCGCCGTCGCCTTCATGTTCTCAAGCTTGAGGTTCCGGTTGCGCTCGCCGATGTCCCGGAGGGTGTCGTCGCGCAGCTTGAACGCCTGCAGCTCCGTCAGAACGTCTCGCAGCAGCTCGGCGGTCGGGTTGCGGTTGTCGATGAACAGGACGTCGTTGACGACCTCCAGGGCCTCGGCGTACTTCTGCTCGAACTGGAGCGCGCGGACGCGGCGGAGACGCTCATCGACCATCTTGGCCTTTTCGGCGGCGGCGTTGAGCCGCGCGGTGGCCGTGCGCTCGGCGGCGCGCCGCTCCTGCTCCTGAGCGGCCTTGATCCGAGCGGTCTCACGCTCGGACTCGATTGTGCGGGTCAGGCTGTCGGCCCGGCGCAGCATCGCGTCGACCTCGGCCTCGGAGAAGTATGCACGGCCGCGCTCGGCTGTGAGCTTGGCGATCGCGGCCTGCTCGGCGGCCCTCGTGAAGTCGGCGGCCTTCACGGCGCGCTCCGCCTCCGTCATGGCGTTGGTGAACTCGGCGGTGGTCTTGCCCCTCACCAGTTCGTAGGTGCGGGTTGTGCTGTCATCGAGCGAGCCTGCGCCGGCCGCACCCATGCGCACCTGGGCCTCCGCGCGACGCTTCTCGGCGCTGGCGACGGCGTCGGCGGTCAGGTACTGGCGCATCGAGAGCGCCTTGTCGTAGCAGCGGACGGCCTCGGCGTAGCGGGCCTCGGCGAACGCCTGGTCGCCGTCGGAGACCCAACGCTGGCCCTCGGCCTGCATCGCCAGCTGCATCATCTTGTCGGCGTCGCTCATGGCGGGAGCAGCGGGCGGGGCCGGAGGCGCAGGGGGCTGAGCTTCGGCCTTGGGGGCCTCTGGCATCGGCTGAGCTTTGGGCGCCTCGGGCTTGGGCGCCGGAGCAACGGGCGGCGCGGGGGGAGCGGGGGGAGCGGGCGGGGCCGGCGGTGGTGTGGGCTGGGCCTTGGGCTGCACCGGGAAGTACGGATCAGCCGGCTTGCTCGGCAGCTTGGGCATGTCCGGCAGATCGACCGGCGCGGGCTGCGGCTTGGGGTCCTTCGGGTCGTCGAGCACGGCCGCGTTGCCGAGGCTCGCTTCGGCAGACTTCAGCAGCGCACCAGCACGGGCCCGAGCGGCGTCGTCGGCCTTGGAGCTGGTGGCGACGGCGAACGCCTGGTACTGGGCGCCCTTGAAGTCGCCCGACTTCAGCATCCACTCCGCCTTCTGCAGCGAAAGCTCATTCGGGTCCATCACGGCCATCCGCTTCTCGACGCTCACGA
>DASPMT010000343.1:0-3688 GCA_035626935.1 Phycisphaerales bacterium
CTCGTCCAGCAGCTTCCTCTTCATCCACGCCCCGCCGATGAACCGCCAGCCGAGGAAGAGGCTCATCAAGACGATGTAGGCTCCCGCGCCGATCCACGCCCCCAGCGCGCCCAGCTCGCGGAAGTGCTCGGTCATCACCCATCCCAGGCCGACGATGCACGTCCAGGACAGCACCGCCGTCGCCACTCCGGGGGCGAGCGTGTCGCCCGCGCCGCGCAGCACGCCGAAGACCGTGATCCCCAGGCCGTCGAACACCTGGAAGACCGCGGCGATGACCATGATCCGCGCCGCGTAGGTCATGATCTCCGCCTGCTGCGCCTCGGGCATCCCCTCCTTGATAAAGAGCGCCGCCAGCTCGTGCCGCAGCAGCAGCATGACCAGTGCGCACCCGCTCATGTAGATCATCGCGCACTTCACGCCCAACCACGCCCGCTGGCGCGCCACGTCGGGCCTGCCCGCCCCCAGGCACTTGCCGACGATCGCCGTGACCGCGAACGACACGCCCACCGCCGGCATGAACGACAGCGCCATGTACCGGTGCACAATCCAGCTCGCCGTCTGCTGCGACTCGCCGAACCTGCCGGCCAGCACGCCCATGAAGACCCACCAGCACGCCATCTCGCTGCCGTAGGTGAGCCCCGCCGGCCAGCCGGTCTTCGCCAGGTCCTTGATGTGCGCGAAGCTGAGCCGCCACGCCCCCTTGGCGCGCGTCCCGAACCGCTCGTTCATCTTCGGGCCCAGGAACACCGCCATCGGCACCGCGAACTCAACCGCCAGCCCGATTACCAGCCCGATCGCCGACCCCTTCACCCCAAGCGCGGGGACGCCGAGCGGCTCTGACCCGAAGATCAGCACGTAGTTGCACGCGAAATTAGTGATGTTCCCCGCGACGACCGCGCAGAGCACAACACCCGGGCGCTGGATGCCGTAGAAGAACTGTGCCATGCCGCGTGCGCACAGCGTCGTCACGCTCCCCATCAGCACGATCTGAGCAAACTGCGACTCGAGCTCCACAAGGTGCGGCGAGTGCCCCAGCCTCGAGAAGATCCACGGCAGCGCCAGCACGTACGGCAGCAGCGCCACCCAGAACATCACCCCAAGCCAGAGCCCGTTCCACGCGTACGGAGCCGCCTTCCGCGGCGTGCCCGCCCCGACGTGCTGCGACGCGTAGGTGTTGGTCATCCCGATCAGCCCCATGCCGATCGCGATCGGCCAGATCGTGGCGATCGAGCCGGAGCCGTGCGCGCTGACGTAGACCGGATCCGGCCCGATCCGGCTCACCAGGTACGCATCGACAAACTGCATCACCGTGTACGACATCATCGACGCAACGTTCGGCGCCGCCTGTTTCAGCAGCGACCAGAGCGGGTGCGGGTCGTCCAGGTCAAGGGTGGGCCTTCGCCCGCCTCTCTCCCCGGAGGAGTGGGGCTGGGGCTGGGGTTCGGCTGTGTCACTCACGCCCGGGCCTCCCCGCCGCCGCGGAGCATCCGAACCGCCAGCTCAACCGCCTCGACCATGCTTGTCGCATCGGCTTTGCCCTGGCCGGCGATGTCAAAGGCGGTGCCGTGCGCAGGGGACGTCCGCACCACCCGCCGTCCGTTCCACTCCAGCCCGACGGTCACGTTCACCGACTTCGCCCCGTCAATCAGCTTGACAGGGATCAATCCCTGATCGTGGTACATCGCGACGACCGCGTCGAACTCACCTTTGAGGGCGCGCCCGAAGACGGTGTCGCCGGGCCACGGGCCGGTCGCGTCGATCCTTGCGGCGGCGGCGTGCTCGACCGCGGGCCTGATCACCGCGTCGTCCTCGGGGCCGAGCAGCCCGTGCTCGCCGGCGTGAGGGTTGAGCCCCGCGACGGCGATGCGCGGACGGCCAGAGCCCATCGCCAGGCACGCCTCGTGGGCGAGTTCGATCGCGCGGCCGACTGTGTCGCGGGTGAGGAGCGCGGGGACCTGCCCGAGAGGCACGTGGATCGTGGCGAGCATCACCTTCAGGCGCGGGCCGACGAAGAGCATGCCGCTGCGCCCGCTGGCGAACGCTTCGGCGAGCACCTCGGTATGGCCGGGGTGCCTTGTAACGCCCGCCGCGTGCCACGCCTCTTTGCTGATGGGGGCGGTGACCAGCGCGTCGCACTCGCCGCGCTTCACGGCGTCGATGGCCGCCGAGAGCGCATCCCACGAGGCACGCCCCGCGTCGGCGCGAGCGGCGCGGGGGGCGTCGCACGGCCACGTGTCGAGCGTGCCGAAGGTCTCGATGCGCACGCCGGCGGGCGCCTGCGCCAGCGCCGCGCGGCTGATTTCGGGGCCGATACCCAGCGGGTCACCGGTGCTCACCGCGATCGTGATGGGGCGCATGTCTTCGGCGGGCATGGTGCGATGAAGCGTATTCGCCCGCCGCGCCAGACGGGCCGCGAGCGGTTTATTGCATGGGTTCGGCTCTGTTTCTCACGGCAATACACGCCCGCGCGACGCGTTCCGCCTGAGTCGTTCAGAAGCACAAACCAAAGGAGAGTCTTGTGAAGAACATCGTGACAGCCCTGATCGCCGGTCTCGCCCTGACCCTTGGCGCCTCGTTCGCTTCGGCTGCTCAGCCTCCCGGGAAAGAGCTGCAGCAGCAGCGCGACGGCGACCGGCGCGGAGACCGTTCCGGGAGGGACCGCGGTGAGCGCCAAGAGCGGCAGCGCGACGAGCGCGGCGGCAAGCAGCGGCAGCAGGCCGGCAAGCACCGCCACCAGATGAAGAAGAGGGCGATGAAGCAGCGCAAGGCGCTGCGCCATCACCACCGCCAGCAGATGCAGCACCGTGACGGGCAGCGCGGGCGGTAAGCGTTGACGATCCGTGTGCGTGAGCCGGATAGAAAACGAGCCGCGCCCCTTGGGCGCGGCTCTGTTCACTGTCGCGTCTGCGGGCGAGCGCGCGGGCCGTTACGAAGCAGCGGGCTCCTTTTCCTTGACGCGCTCGATGACGGCGCCGAGGGTCGCGAGCGTCTCCTCCATGCGCTGGTAACCGCGGTCGAGGTGGTAGACACGGTTGATCTGCGTGGTGCTCTCGGCGGCGAGGCCGGCGAGCACCAGGCATGCGCTGGCGCGCAGGTCGCTGGCCATCACCGGGGCGCCGACCAGGCGGCGGACACCGCTGACGACGACCGTGGGACCCTGGCGGAAGAGGCTGGCGCCCATGCGCGAGAGCTCGGCGACGTGGAGGAACCGCTCGGTGAAGATGCGCTCGGTGACGACGGAGTTGCCGTCGGCGAGGGTCAGTGTCGCCAGGAGCTGGGCCTGCAGATCGGTGGGGAAGCCGGGGTGGGGCTGGGTGGTGACCTCGATCGGCTGGATTCCGCGCGAGCCGGCGCCCTGCACGCGGACGGTCGCGCGCATCGGGTCGTTCCCTTCGTTGATGGTGAAGTGCGCGCCGGCGTGCTGCAGGCGGTCGATGTGGGCCATCAGCGCGTCTGCGGGGCAGTTGTCGATGGTGATGTCGCCGTTGGTGATCAGGGCGGCGCACATGTAGGTGCCCGCCTCGATGCGGTCGGGGATCACGGTGTGGTCGACGCCCTTGAGCTTCTCGACGCCGTCGATGGTGATGCGCGGCGAGCCCGCGCCGCTGATCCGCGCGCCCATCTTCGTGAGCATGTTCGCCAGGTCGACGATCTCCGGCTCGCAGGCGGCGCACTCGATGATGGTGCG